>JANQTQ010000177.1 GCA_030731625.1 Polaribacter sp.
AATTTGTATAGTTTATGAAAGAATTATAGTACTTTTTGGTCGATTTTATATGGATTGAAAAATAGTTTTTCAACATTGTTATAAGTTATTAAAAGTCTAGAATTTTTATCAATAGGAATAAATTCTTCTCCTTGAATAGAAAGTGATTTTTGCTCAATTTGTGCTTTCAAAATAGCACATTTTTCTGCGCCAAAACTTTCTGGAAATTGTTTAATTATTGCATCACAAATTGCAATTGCTTCCTTGTTTTGATAGCGATTTTTGGTGTTTTCTATGGATGATGAATTTGCTTTTTCTCGATGTTTATTGGCAATTTCAAAAGCATACAAAGCACTCGCTTCATGAGTTGCAAATTGTTCTTTAGAGATAAGTAAATTTTTAAAAAGGATCTTTTCTGAATCCTGAAAACTAGCATGTTGATTCACGAAATTTAATCGTTGAATATCAATTTCTGCAAGTGCATTTTTATTGTTTTCTTTTAGATGAAAAGCAATGATTTTTTGATATGTTTTTAACGCATTTAACTGCAAAGACAAACTGTCTTTTGATGTTATTTGTAAGGTAGAAAATGTTTTAACATCACCCAAAAAAGAAGCATCATCAATTATAAATTTGTAGGCAGGACTCGTAATAGCATTTTCGGATGTTTTATAAAATTGTAACGTGTTGTTTGCTAAAAAATCAAACAAAGTTGGTCTGTATATTTTTGATTCAATATTGATTTGAAGAATATCAGAAAAATCAGAAATAGTTATTTTCTGAAGCTCATCTGTATTTTGTAATGAAGCTTCAAAATAACAATGAATTTCGCTAAATAAGGTGTCTAAATCCCAAGTTCTAAAATCTACCGAATCAACTTTATTTTCTGTCTTGGTTCTATTATAGAATAGATATCTGTTTTCATTAAAATATTGCCAATATAAATTGGCCAATACATTTTCTAAGACATTTTTTGTAGGAAAACTACTTTTAGAGATATGTTCTTTAAATTTTTTTATAATTTTTAATTGTGCATCTTCTTCTAAAGTTAAGGCAAACTTACTTTGGTAAAAAAGTGATTTTATAATTTGTGGGGAATTATTAGTTTTATCAGCTTTTTCATAGATTTTGTCTACAATTTCTAAGGCTGATTTAGGCAAACCATCAACTTCAAATTGTGCAACTTCGAGCCAAAGTTCTTTAAAATTGTTTTGTGCATTTAAAGTTGATGAAAAGAGTAGAATTAGTACTGAAGTTGTAATTAATTTTTTCATAGTCATTTTTTTTACGAGCAATTTTTAATCAGTTTTAATAGTAATTTTTTGAAACTAATTTTAGTTCTAAAGATACTTTATATTGTGCTAAGCTTTTGTATTTTTACAGCCTAAAATTTTTTCGATGACAATTCATTTTATTGCTATTGGCGGAAGCGCAATGCACAACCTAGCAATTGCTTTACACCAAAAAGGATACCAAGTTTCTGGAAGTGATGACACAATTCATGATCCATCAAAATCTAGATTAGAAAAATACGGGTTGTTACCTGAAAAATTTGGCTGGTTTCCAGAGAAAATATCATCAAAATTAGAGGTGATTATTTTAGGAATGCATGCTAAAAAAGACAATCCAGAATTGTTAAAAGCGCAAGAATTAGGGTTAAAAATTTATTCGTATCCAGAGTTTTTGTTTGAGCAATCTAAAGATAAAACTCGGGTTGTTATAGGTGGTTCTCACGGAAAAACGACCATAACTTCTATGATTTTACATGTGTTAAATTATCATGAAAAAGAAGTAGATTATATGGTGGGCGCTCAATTAGAGGGGTTTGAAACCATGGTACATTTAACCGAAGAAAACGATTTTATTGTTTTAGAAGGTGATGAGTATTTGAGTTCGCCAATAGATATGCGTCCAAAATTTCATTTATACAAGCCAAATATTGCATTGTTAAGCGGTATTGCTTGGGATCATATTAATGTGTTTCCAACTTTTGAAAATTACGTATCGCAATTTAAAATCTTTACAGATTCTATGGTAAATGGAGGAAGTATGGTGTATAATATTGAGGATGAAATTGTAAAGGATGTTGTAGAATCATCAGAAAATCATATTAAAAAATATCCATATAAAACTCCGGATTATTTTATTGAAAACGGAATTACCTATCTTGAAACTGCAGAAGGCAATTTACCTTTAGAGATTTTTGGGAAACACAACCTTCAAAATTTAGCAGGTGCAAAATGGATTTGTCAACACATGGGCATTGATGAAGATGATTTTTATGAAGCGATTGCGAGTTTTAGCGGAGCAAGTAAGCGTTTAGAAAAGATTGTAGAAAGTACTTCTACGGTCATTTTTAAAGATTTTGCACATAGTCCAAGTAAAGTGGAAGCAACGACAAAGGCAGTAAAAGAGCAATATGCAGAAAGAACCGTTTTGGCTTGTT
Organism: Polaribacter sp.; assembly: GCA_030731625.1. Lineage (GTDB taxonomy): Bacteria > Bacteroidota > Bacteroidia > Flavobacteriales > Flavobacteriaceae > Polaribacter. The sequence goes on from JANQTQ010000177.1 coordinate 2,426, forward strand.
TAGAGTTGCATACCTATTCTAGTTTAAATGCAGAATTTTTAGCAGAATACAAAGGAGCATTAGATGCAGCTGATAAAGCGGTTGTTTTTTATTCACCTCATGCCGTAAAAATTAAACAATTAGAAGAGGTAACAGCGCAGCAAATTGCGAATGCTTTTGAAAGAGATGATTTGGTTATTTATACAAATCCGCAAGAATTTAAAGAGTTTTTATTCAATCAAAAATTAGAAAATACAGCCGTTGTTTTAATGAGTTCTGGTAATTATGGAGGTTTAGATTTTGAGGAAGTTAAAGGGTTGGTTTAGGTTTTTTTGAAACTTAATTGTATTAATTTTTCTCGATACAAATTTTTTTAGAAAGCCAAGTCATCAGTAAATAATTTTGAAACCGTTGCAATCATTTTTTCATTTTCTGAATAAGTTAATTGATAGCATTTTAAACCTGTAAACCAATCTAAAAATATTTGTGCATTTTCTTTTTTAGGTGATAACCAAGAATCAGGAATTAATTGTTGAAAAGCATCAATTTTAGAAATTTCTTTACAGCTCAATTTAGCATCTTTTTCATACTTGATAAAAACCAAATCATTACAAGGTAAGTGTGCAAAAAAATCATCGTTATTTGGTTTTAAATAGCGCACAATTTTATTTAATCTTACAAAGTTATATTCTGCAGATGTTTCTAATTCAGGATATATAGGTAATAAAGTTTTTAAACTATTTTTCTTTATAGAAATAGCTGCAGGAAAACTATAAACTTCTTGTTTTTTTGCATCCATTGGTACAAAATCGTCTGCTAAACAAGTAAAGCCGTTTGCTTGTAAAAGAGCTAATGAAGTACTTTTTCCATTGCCAGAATCGCCTAAAAATAAGATTGATTTT
>JANQTQ010000178.1:0-8191 GCA_030731625.1 Polaribacter sp.
CTAACCACTAACCACTAACCACTAACCACTAACCACTAACCGCTAACCGCTAACCACTAACCACTATCTACTATACTTCCTTTTTCTTACAAAATTAAAAATTAATCCGAAAGAAAATAACAGCACTAAAGGCAAACCAACATTTACAAATTGCCAAAAAGTACGTTCTTTGTATGCCTTTTGTTTGTCTAAAATGCTAATTTTTAAAGTTTTGTTTCTTAAATTGATTAAACCAGAATCATCTAATAAATAATCGACAGCGTTTAAAAGAAAATCTTTATTTCCAAATTCCTCATTCGTCCATTTATCTCTTTGTAAATCTGTAGGATTTCCTTTTAAGACTTGGTTTTTAGCAACATCACCATCAGAAACAATAATCATTTTATTATTGATTGCATTTTCTTTATAAAGTGATGTTTCAAAAGGTTTTACACGGTTTTTATAAGCCGAATTAAAATCACCTTCTAGTAAAACAGAAAATAATTGATTTCCAGAAGCATACTCTTTTTCTTCGGGTTCATCCGCAATAGATTGTAGCTCAATAATAGCTGGAGTTCCTACTTTTTGAGTTAAAGGAGAACTCATTAATAAAGGCGTTTTTTTGATATTATTTCTTAAGGTATCAATCTGATTTGCAAATTGTAATCTAACCGGAATGATGTTTTTTGTAATAGGATGATACGGATTTCCGTTTACTAAAGGATGATAAAACCAATCTAAATTTTGAAACTGAGGTTGGTTGCCCACAACGCCTGTTGCCAATGCAATTTTAGCGGAATACAAATCTTTAATTAATGGTGTGTTTATTCTAACTCCGTAAGAAAACAACAAATCGGTTACGTCTAAATCTCTTGGATAGGCTAACATTCTTCCAGAAGTTAAAAGGCTGTCTTGATCTGCTTGAACGTTGTCTAACATCCACAACGTTTTGCCGCCATTTGCAATAAATTGATCTAAAGTAAATTTCTCTTCTGATGAAAATTTTTGAGTGGGTTTGGCAATAATTGCCATGTCAAAAGAGTTTAATTCTTGCAATGTTTTCTGCGGATTTTTAGCAACAGAATCTAACGTAAATTTTGCTAATTTGTATTTCTGTGCAACTTTACTTAAAAAACTAATCAGATAAATATCTGCTAATTCTCCGTTTCCGTGTAAAAAAGCAATCGTTTTTTGATCCTTAGTAGTGATTGCATTTATAGCATTACTAAAACTATATTCTAAATTTTCAATCGCTACTTGCAACTGATCTTCCTGACTTGCAACAATTGCAGTTGGCAATAAAGAAACCGTTTTTGTTTGTTTGGTATTCGTTATTTCTGCCCAAGGAAAAATAATTGCTTCAGACATTTTTCCGTCTTCTTCAACAGTTAATTGACTTGGCATCATGCCTCTTTTTATCAATTCTTCTCGTTGATCATCTGGGTTTTCGAAATGAATTTTAATAAGGCTATTTTTAGCTGCCAATTCTTCTAAATATTGCCGCGTTTCAACCTGTAATCTTTTAAATTCTGATGGAAAATCGCCCTCTAAATAAACCGTAATAAAAAGTGGTTCATCAATATTTGATAGTATAGATTTTGTAGTTTCAGAAAGAGTGTACCGTTTGTCTTTTGTTAGATCAAAACGTTGGTAAATTGACTGATTAAAGTAATTAATAGCGATTAAAACGACAGCTACAATAGTTATGTTTTTAATGTTCTTATTCATTTTCTAATCTTGTTTTAGTAATGAATAAAAAGAAAAAAGTAACACTTATAAAATAAATAAGATCTCTGGTGTCAATTACACCTCTAGAAATACTTTTAAAATGTTCGTTAATTCCTAGGCTTTTAATGGTTAAACTACTATTTCCAAAAGAAGTAGAAATTTCATCAAATCCGAAGAACAAAAAAAACGTAATAAAAACGCCCAATATAAAAGCTACAATTTGATTTTTTGACAATGTAGAAGTAAATAAACCAATTGCGGTATAGGTAGACGCTAAAAAAAGCAAACCGATATAAGAGCCAATAGTGCTTCCAAAATCGATGTTTCCAACAGGATTTCCTAATTTGTAAACGGTAAAAACGTATAAAAAAGTTGGGATGATTGCAATGAGAACCAATAGAAGAGATGCGGTGAATTTACCCAAAACTATCTGCCAATCAGACACTGGTTTTGTTTTTAAAAGTTCTATGGTACCTGTGTTAAATTCATCAGCAAAACTTTTCATGGTAATTGCAGGAATCAAAAATAGAAAAACCCAAGGTGCTAGATAAAAAAACGGCGTAACATCTGCAAAACCTGCATTTAAGATATTAAAATCGTCATTAAATATAAATAAAAACAAACTATTTATCAACAAGAAAACACCTATTACTAAATAGGCAATTGGACTTGCAAAAAAGGAGTTGAATTCTTTTTTTAAAATGGCTTTCAAATGTGTGCTTTTTATATTTTTAAACTAGTTTAAAGTTTTATGGTGCGTTAAAAATCAGTTTTTATCTTAGTTTTAACAACTAAGAACTAACAATTATTTACTAACTTCTAATCTATAACTACGATTGTTTACAAAACCTTCATCAGTTCTATCCGGAAAAAGAATAAATTTTTGTTTCTCTAATAACGCAATTGAAGCCTCGTTATTATAATGCGTAAAAGCTTCAATAGTTTTTAATTCCATTTCTTTAAATCCAAATTCTAAAACAGCTTCAAAAGCTTCGCTCATGTATCCTTTTTGTTGATAAGAAGGATCTAATTCGTATCCAATTTCTGCATAATCTTCTTCGTCTTCGAAATGACGTAAGCCAATTGTACCTACTAATTGATAATTGTTTTTAGATTCTATAACCCAAAAAATACCTTCATTATTTGAGGTTAGTTGAGAAATACGATCAATAAAAGCTCTTGCTTCCGATAGATTATTTGGTCTTTTTCTATCAATAAATTCGTTAACTTCTTTATTGGTTCTTAATCCAAAAATTGCTTTGGCATCGTCTAAATTTAATGCTCTTAAAGTTAATCTTTCTGTTTCTAAAACAGGAAACGGTGTAAAATTGAAATTCATTTTTTTTATGTTACTTATTGCTTTGTATTTATTGCAAGCTTACTTTTTTATCTACACTCCAAGCTTGTGGTTTGTCATTAAAAAATGTTTTGGTTTGCGCCCAAACAATTTTAAATAAGTCTGATTTTCTATAGTTTTCTAAATAAATTTCGTCTTCCCAATAAGAATATGTGAAAAATATTTCTGGATTTTGTTTGTCTTGATATAATTCTAGTAAATTACATCCATCAGAATTTCTTATGAGTTCTTTCTTCTCTTCAAACAATATTAAAAATGATTTAATATGTTGTAAGTGAAAACTCATTTTTACAATTCTAACGAACATAGTTTTAAGTTAAAGTGGTGTATTCTGGTTTAATTTCAGTAAAAAAATCAATAATTATTGGGTCTCTATAGGCTAAGCCTAACAAACTTGATGCGCCGCCAACCGTGTTTAAATTACTTCTGTAAATGGCAATTTCTAAAAAACCAGCCGAGTTAAAAATGGCTAATTTATTGCCGTCAAATTGCTTGGCGTCTTGTGCATTACTGCCAGTAATTTCATTGTATTTTTTAAAAATAGTGCTAAAAGAATAGCGAGATGCGGTTACTTTAAAATCGCGACCTTTACCAATATCTTTAAACATTTTTTTACTGATATTGCTAATTACATTTCCGTAATTGTCTATATAAACAACGCCACCAATAATTTGTGTTTGTGCTTGGTTTACTTTTGGCTGAATTTCTACGAGCTTTTTAAACTCTTTAATTTCTTTACCAATAACAGTTAAATTACCGCCTCTAGCTATATGACAAGCCACTTGTACAAAAATATCTAATACAGGAAAACTGCTTTCTACACGATTATGAATGTTAATTTCTACAATTTTTGTAGGCAGAATTTCTGAAGCTATCATTGAGATAATTCCGTTATCTGCACATACAAAAAAGTGATTATCAAGTTCAATGGCAATGTGTTTATTATCATCACTTAATTCTGAATCTACCCCAACAATATGAATAGTGCCTTCTGGAAAACTTTTGTAAGAGTTTTTTAAAATATAAGCAGTTTCTGTAATGTTAAAAGGAGAAATATGATGCGTAATATCAACAATTTTAGCATCCGCTAGTACCGTATAAATTGCGCCTTTAACAGCACCAATAAAGTGGTCTTTAATTCCAAAATCAGTAGTTAATGTAATAAAAGACATTGATTTTTTAGCTGTTAATTAATTGTGTAAAAGTTGTTGATTATTTTAGGCAAATCTAATCAAATTACTACTTTTAATTACTATTTTTAAATTAATAATTCTTACTAATTTTCTAATAAATTTAAACATTTGAACGAACGCATTTTAGAGTTAACAGAGGTAAGCCCAAACGAGTTTTTTGGCGCACAAAACAATACCATAGAGCAGATAAAAAAGTACTTTCCGAAAATAAAAATTGTTGCTCGCGGATCTAAATTAAAAATTTACGGCGAAGCTTCCGTTTTAGACGATTTCGAAATTCGTTTTGAACGTTTGATAAATTATTTTATTAGATACAACAAGTTGGATGATAATAGTATTGAACGTATTTTAACATCAAACGGAAAAGAAGAAAAAACGGTGGCGGCAAAGTTTGCCAAAGATGTTTTAGTACATGGTGTAAACGGAAGATTGATAAAACCACAAACCGAAAATCAGCGTAAAATGGTTGCTTTAATGGCAAAAAATGATATGTTATTTGCCGTTGGTCCAGCCGGAACTGGGAAAACATATACTGCAGTTGCATTGGCTGTTAGAGCTTTAAAAGAAAAAGAAGTAAGAAAAATTATTTTAACAAGACCTGCAGTAGAATCTGGTGAAAATTTAGGGTTTCTTCCTGGCGATTTAAAAGAAAAATTAGATCCCTACATGCAACCTTTATATGATGCGTTGCGTGATATGATTCCGCATGAAAAATTAGAATCTTTTATCGAAAAAGGAACCATTCAAATTGCGCCTTTAGCATTTATGAGAGGAAGAACTTTAGACAATGCATTTGTTATTTTAGACGAAGCTCAAAATACTACGCACAACCAAATGAAAATGTTCTTAACAAGAATGGGTAAAAGTGCTAAGTTTATAATTACTGGCGATCCCGGACAAATAGATTTACCAAGAAAACAAGTTTCTGGGTTAAAAGAATCCTTATTAGCTTTAAAAGATATTAACGGAATTGCACAAGTGTACTTAGATGATAAAGATATTGTTAGACACAGATTGGTAAAAGAAATTATTGCTGCATATAAAAGTATAGAAACAGAATGATAAAAATAGAAAAAGACAAATTAGGCTTACAAGATTATTTTTACATAGGTTATTTGTACCTTATTATATTAGGTATTATTAGTGATGCTATTTTTTATGGTATTTTTGGTGTATCTTATTTAAATTATACCACTATTTTAGATGCATTAATTTCTCCAATTAGTTTATTGACTGATAATTGGAAAATTTCCGTTTTTTTAGCATTTATGTTTTGGTTAATGCGGATGTATTTTACCAAATGGATGTTTACCTTTTATAAATATCTAAGAGTTAAAAAGTGGTATCAAAAGGTTTATAATGTAGAAAAATGGGATAAAAAATATGCTGCTTTAGAGAAAAAAAAGAACAATATTGAAGGGATGATGTTTATCTTTTTTTTGCTTTTTATATCAATGAGAACAGGGATGGGGATTGGAATGAAACAGAAATTTGCTAATGAAGAAATTATACCTAATTTCACATTGGTATTTAAAGATAATACGCGGTTAGATGTTAGAAAAGTAGGGCAAAATTCTGCTTATTTTTTCTACTTTATCCCTGGAGAAACAGTAATTACCGCTACACCAATATCAGACAACTTAAAACAAATAAAAGTTTTACCTAAGAAAAAATAATGAAAAAGAAAATCATTGCGATTATAGGATTGTTACTCTGTTTGCTTGGAGTATGTATACAAATTTTTGAAAATGGAGAGCAAAATTTTATCCCAGATTCTTTAAAAGGTACAGGTTTATATTTACTTATTTTGGGTGCTTCGTTTTCTTATTTCTATTCTTTATCAGGAAAAGAAAAAAAAGAGAAGTAAAATTGTTATTTTTGCGCAAACAACAACAGAATTCATGAATACAATTAACGAAACAAATTTTCAGTTTCCAGATCAAAAATCTATATATAAAGGGAAAGTTAGAGAAGTTTACAACATAAACAATCAACTTTTAGTAATGATTGCAACAGATAGATTATCTGCTTTTGATGTTATTTTGCCGCGTCAAATTCCGTTTAAAGGTCAGATTTTAAATCAGATTGCAACAAAAATGATGAATGAAACTGCAGATATAGTTCCTAATTGGTTGCTTGCAAATCCTGATGAAAATGTTGCTGTTGGGCATTTATGCGAACCTTTTAAAGTAGAAATGGTAATTAGAGGTTACATGTCGGGTCATGCAGCTCGTGAATACAAACTTGGAAAAAGAGTTTTATGTGGCGTAACAATGCCAGAAGGTTTAAAAGAAAATGATAAATTTCCAACTCCTATTATTACTCCATCAACCAAAGCTGCAAATGGTGATCATGACGAAGATATTTCTAGAGAAGCTATTGTATCAAAAGGAATCGTTTCAGAAAAAGATTATGCAGTTTTAGAAGATTATACGCGTAAATTATTTGAAAGAGGAACCGAAATTGCAGCAAAACGTGGTTTAATTTTGGTGGATACAAAATACGAATTTGGTAAAACTAAAGACGGTAAAATTGTATTGATTGATGAAATTCATACACCAGATTCTTCGCGTTATTTTTATGCTGATGGATATCAAGAAAGACAAAATAAAGGCGAAGCTCAAAAACAATTAAGTAAAGAATTTGTGCGTCAGTGGTTAATTGAAAATGGTTTTCAAGGTCAAGACGGACAACAAATTCCAGAGATGAATGATGAAAAAATCATCGAAATTTCTAACAGATATATAGAATTATACGAACAAATTACAGGAGAAAATTTTGTAAAAGCTTCCACAGAAAATGTGATGGCAAGAATTGAAAAAAATGTGAATGCTTTTTTAGCAAACTAAACCAAAGAATAATGATTATAGAACCAAGAACAAGAGGATTTATTTGTTTAACTGCGCATCCAACAGGTTGTGAAAAAAATGTTGTAGATCAAATAGCATATGTAAAATCGAAAGGAAAAATTAATGGCGCTAAAAAAGTTTTAGTGTTAGGTGCATCTACAGGTTTTGGATTGGCATCAAGAATTTCTAGTGCTTTTGGCTCAGATGCAGCTACAATTGGTGTCTTTTTTGATAAACCTTCTGAACCAGGGAAAACGGGTTCTGCAGGGTATTACAACACAGCTGCTTTTGAGAAACATGCGCATGAAGCGGGTTTATATGCAAAAAGTATCAACGGTGATGCGTTTTCAAACGAAATAAAAAGACAAACTTTAGATGTAATCAAGAAAGATTTAGGTCAGGTTGATTTGGTAATTTACAGTTTAGCATCACCAGTAAGAACACATCCAGATACTGGAGAACGTTTTAAATCGGTTTTAAAACCAATTGGTGGCGTTTTTTCTAATAAAACAGTAGATTTTCATACAGGAAATGTATCAGAAATTTCTATAAATCCGGCAGAAGGAGATGATGTTGCAAATACAGTTGCAGTAATGGGTGGCGAAGATTGGAAAATGTGGATAGATGTTTTAAAAGCAGAAAACTTATTATCCGAAGGAGCAACAACGATTGCATACTCTTATATCGGTCCAAAATTAACGGAAGCGGTTTATAGAAAAGGAACTATTGGTGCTGCAAAAGATCATTTAGAAGCAACTGCTTTTACCATTACAGATGATTTAAAATCAATTGGTGGTAAAGCTTATGTGTCTGTAAATAAAGCATTGGTAACGCAAGCTAGTTCTGCAATTCCTGTAATTCCGTTGTATATTTCTTTATTGTATAAAATAATGAAAGCGAAAGGAATTCATGAAGGATGTATTGAACAAATTCAACGTTTATATAGCGAAAGAGTTTTTGGTGGCGATTTAGATTTGGACGAAAAAGGAAGAATTAGAATTGACGATTGGGAAATGCGTGAAGATGTGCAAGCAGAAGTTGTTAAATTATGGCAAACTGCAACATCAGAAAATTTGCCAGAAATT
>JANQTQ010000178.1:8201-12902 GCA_030731625.1 Polaribacter sp.
ATGAAAGTTAGAATTTGTTTAAGACCTTGCAAGAATTGTTTATTCGGATTTAAAGTTGATGGTGTAGATTATAATGCAGATGTAAATGAAATGGTAGCAATGCCAAGTGAACAATAGGTATATTTAAAATAAAAAAGAAGCCTCACAAGTTAAAATTTGTGAGGTTTTATTTTTTGATATATTTGGTACAAAAAAATTAAAAAATGAAAGCTGTAACTATAAAACAACTCAAAGATGAATTAACTCATAAATCTGCCAATGAGTTAAAAGAGTTGTGTTTACATTTATCAAGATTTAAAAAAGAAAATAAAGAATTACTTACGTATTTATTGTTTGAATCTCATAATGAAGAAGGGTACATTCAGTCGATTAAAGAGCAAATGGATGATCAGTTTTTAGAGATAAATACAAAGAGTTTTTTTTACATCAGAAAAAGTACACGTAAAATTTTATCTCTTACCAAAAAATATATTAGATACTCCAAAAATAAGGAAACAGAAACCGAATTATTATTGTATTTCTGTAAGAAATTAAAAGCGATGAAACCTTCTATGAATGGCAGTCAGCGATTGCAAAATGTTTTTGATTCTCAAATAAAAATGATCAAAAAAGCAATCGAAAAACTGCATGAAGATTTACAATATGATTATCAATTAGAACTAGATGAATTATTAGATGAATAAAAAAGAAAGACCAATATTATCAGATTTAGTAAACGAAGGAACCTCAGAATTAGAGAAATTTCAAAATGAAATCATTCGTCCTGTTATAAAAATGCAGCACGATGTATTAATTGCTTCGTTTAAACAGTATTTACAGAAACGAAAAATTGATTTTGTAGCTTTAACAGATCAGAAAAAGAGAAGTAGAATATCTTCTATTTATAAAACAGATAACAATTATAAAAATTTGGTTTTAGGTTTTATAATTGGTCATTTTTCTATGGATGAATTTCTATTTTACGGAGATCATACATCCGAAGTTCATAGAAGAATTCTACAAATAATTACCCAAAGAATTAAAGATAGTTTAGCAGAAATTATATAAATAAAAAGCCGATACTTCTCAGTATCGGCTCAATAATCAACCAAAAAAAAACTTTATTTTAAAATAAAATAAGAATGCTATTCAGGCATTACAACACTGTCTATTGCGTGTATTACTCCGTTTGAAGCTTCTACATCTGTAATAACTATCGTAGATATATTCCCTTTAACGTCCGTTAAAATTACTTTTCCGTCTTTTAAAGATGCAGTTAATATTCCTCCTTGAACAGTTTTGATTACAAATTTTCCGTTGTTATCATTAATAGCTTTTATGACATCTTTAGCTACAAATTTGCCAGCTGCCACATGGTATGTTAATATAGCTGTTAAAAGGTCTTTGTTTTCTGGTTTTAACAAAGAAGCAACAGTACCTTCAGGTAGTTTGTTAAAAGCATCATTTACTGGAGCAAAAACAGTAAAAGGGCCTTCACTGCTTAATACTTCTACTAAATTAGCGGCTTTAACTGCGGCAACTAACGTTGAGAAATTTTCATTTGATACTGCTACATCAACAATAGTTTTACCAGAATTATTTTCTTTTAAGTCTGTATTTGACGTGAAACTTGAAAGAGTAATTAATACAATCGCCAAAATGGCTGGGATAAATTTTTTGATATTCATAATATTGTTTTTAAGTTTCTGTAAATGTAGTTCTATTTTTGTTTAACTTAATTAATAAAAAGTTAAACAAAACATAAAATTAATTTAGAAACAAAAACTAGTATTAATTTAGAGCTAAAAACCTTTAGGTCTAAAAATGAAATCAGCTTATTTTCCTGCCAACAATTTCTTTTGATATTTTCCTTGCACAACATCAACAATAATAAGAACTGCAAGTACAAAATAGAAGGTAGTTTTACTCATTGGCACAATTTCTTCATCGAAAATTTTAATGTGTGCTAAATGACCGCCTTCTGTAACTAACATTATTCCAACAATAAAAAGAATAAACAATCCTAAAACTTCGTACATTCTATTTTTTGATAAGAAAACAGAAATTTTATCAGCCATAATTAGCATTAATAATCCGCTAATTACAATTGCGATTGCCATAATTATAAAAGCGGTTGTACTACTTTCAATTTCACTTGTAAGACCGATTGCTGCTAAAATTGAATCAAAAGAAAACACTAAATTCATTAAAACAATACTAAAAATAACTGCTTTAGAAGATTTTGTACTTCTGTCTGTAGACATGTCAGAAACTTCCATTCCTTTGGTAGAAATCATATGCCAAATTTCTTTTATGGCAGTGTAAATGATAAAACCTCCACCAATTAAAACAATGATACTATGGCCGTTAAAAGAAAAATAGATGATATTTTCAATTCCGCCAGATAAAAAAGAAAACGGTTCTTGAAAATAATCGATGATAGAAACTAGTAAGAACAATAACACAATTCTTAAAACGATTGCAATTAAAATTCCAGTTTTTCTAACTTTTTTCTGATCTGCTTCTGGTGCTTTTTTAGATTCTAAAGAAATATACAATAAGTTGTCAAAGCCCAAAACAGCTTGCAACATAACTAACATAAGGAGTGTAAAAAGACTTTCTAACATGCTTAATTTTTTATTTTGTGCATCAAAGATATTTAAATACTTAAAATATCATCTTAGAAAGAAAAACTTTTTTGCTATTTATTTGTAAAAATGGGATTTAAAAAAGTTTATATCGTCATGTAAAAAGTGTTTTTTCTAAGGAATAAAACAGAAATCGAGTTTCATAAAAATGAAAAAGACCAAATAAATGCATTAACCTTATATCAAGGAGGAGCAGTAATGAAAGCAATGAAAAAATAATTAAAAGAAATATTTCATTAAAATTCTAATTCCTACAAAGGCAATCAAAATAGCGGTTGCCTTTTTTAGTTGAATAGGAGTAAAGCAATTATTGCTTATTCTGATACCGATTTGTCCGCCAATTAAAACGGTAATTAATAAGATGGATGTTAAATTCCATTCAATAGAAAAATCAGGATTTGAATATTGTCCAACTAGTCCTGCAATAGAATTCACTAAAATAAATAAACTAGCAGTTGCTGCAATTTTTTTTGGGGTATCCCAATTTGTGAGATGTAAAAGTGGTGCTAAGAAAATGCCGCCTCCAATTCCTACCATTCCAGAAATAAAACCGATAAATCCGCCAAAAGCAACATTTTTAGTACTATTTGTTTTTGTTTGATGTTCATCCGTAGAAATTATTTTTTTTGAAATCCACATGGTTATGGCCGCAAAAACTAAAGTGAAGCCGAGTAAAATAAAAAATAAATGCTGACTTATTTTTAGTTTCCCGCCTAAAAAAGCTAACGGAATACTAATCAAAACAAGCGGAATTGTTTTTTTCCAATCTATTTCTTTCCTTTTGATAAATAAATAGACATTACTAGTTACAACTATAATGTTGCACAATAAAGCCGTTGCTCTAATTTGTGTAAAAACGATGCCCGTTAAAGCTAAAATTGCTAAATAACTAGATCCTCCGCCAAAACCTACAGAAGAATATAATATTGAAACTATAAAAAAAAGAAGTATTACTAAATGGTGATCTATAAATAGTTCTATCATATTTAATTTTAGGGATTCAAAAATAGTAAATACTAAATATAAGAAGTTAATTAATACTCATATTTGTATATATCGTGCTAAATTAATATATTTATGCTAAATTAATATATATGAATATAGAATCTTGTCCAAACTGTAATTCAGACGAATATACCAAGAGTGGCGTTATCAATAACAGACAACGATATAAGTGTAAAAAATGCAACTATTTTTTTACGGTGAATAAGATTGGTAAAAAGATAGATGATTATTACGTGAACAAATCTTTGCAGCTATACTTAGAAGGATTAACTTATAGAGAAATAGAACGTATTTTAGGTGTATCTCATGTAAGTATTATGAATTGGGTAAAAAAATACAATATAAAACGTCCTTATAATTCAAAATACCATTCCACCTATAAAATTTTAAACGCAACAGAACTAGGAGTTTACTTTAGTGATTCTAAAAATATAAAAGGAGCAGGAGTTGTGGTTACTGAGTTGGGAGATAAGTTTATGCTTATAAAATGGGAGCGTTTTAAAGATTAGTATATGTAATTAACATTAAGATATAGTGTATTTTATTTAATAGATTGTTTTTCAGAGTTTAGCGGTGCACACAAAATCAATAATCACTAACTAAACAATTTATTAATGAAAAAACAAAAAATATTCTTGATTGGGTTTTTTTTAGCTTCTCTCCAATTTTTAAACGCTCAAGGTGCGCCAGATTATAATGGCGGTATGAAGGTAAAATTAAATGAAGAGGGTACAAAGTACTTTCGTATCATTTCTTGGGCACAAATGTGGGCTCAAAATAATTCGGACTTACCTCTTGATGCAAATGGTAATGAGCAAAGTAGTACGAATATTAGCTTAAGAAGAGCCCGTGTTTTAATGTATGCTCAGCTTAATAAAAAGTTTTTAATCCTAACACATTTTGGTCTTAATAGTTTAAATGCAGACAATATGTCTCCGGTTGGAACGGGTAATGCATCTCAAGTCTTTTTCCATGATGTTTGGGGTGAGTGCTCTTTGACAGAGAACCATGCCATTGGTAGTGGTTTGCATTATTGGAATGGTATTTCTAGAGCCAATAATCAAAGTAC
>JANQTQ010000178.1:13002-14221 GCA_030731625.1 Polaribacter sp.
TACAATCTTTTAGATCAAGAGTCTAATTTTTTACCATACAAAGTAGGAACCTATTTAGGAGATAAGAAAGTATTTAATATTGGAGCAGGGTTTTTTATGCATCCAAAAGGATCTGTAATTGCTGATGCTGCAGGTCAATTGTCTGGAGAAGATGTTTCTGTATTTGCTTTAGATGCTTTTTATGATGCACCTATAGGTAATAATGGTGCTGCAATTACTGCTTACGCTTTAGCGCAATCTAACGATTACGGTAAAAATTACACACTTGGTCAAACTTATGAAACAGGTTCTATGCTTCATGGGCATTTAGGGTATTTAATTCCTACAACTAAAATCACCAAATTTCAACCATACATGAGTTTTACCAACCGACAAATTGATGCGACAAATGATGCCGCTAATCAGTTTGGTATAGGTGCAAATGCTTATTTTGAAGGGCATAATTCTAAATTAACATTAGAGTATCAAAACACTAAATACGGCAATTTTGATGCCGTTGGTACACTAACGCTTCAAGCAATGATTTACTTATAAAAACAAAAACTAATGGAAGATAATAAACAAAAACATGCAACTGCTTATTGGAAGCAAAATCTTAAATATTTAGTCATTTTACTGTCAATTTGGTTCATTGTCTCTTTTGGCTTTGGAATTCTTTTTAGAGAAGCCTTAAACGAATTTAGACTAGGCGGATTTAAACTAGGCTTTTGGTTTGCCCAGCAAGGATCAATTTATGTATTCGTAATTCTAATTTTCGTTTATATAAGATTAATGAACAAATTAGATAAAAAATACGGTTTCGATGAGTAACCACTAACTAAATTTAAAAAATAAGAAATTATGAGTGTACAATTTTGGACATGGTTATTAGTAGGGCTTTCATTTGCCTTATATTTTGGAATTGCAATTTGGGCAAGAGCAGGATCAACCAAAGAATTTTATGTTGCTGGCGGAGGTGTTTCTCCATTAGCAAATGGGATGGCAACAGCCGCCGATTGGATGAGTGCCGCCTCTTTTATTAGTATGGCTGGAATTATTTCTTTTGCAGGATATGACGGTTCGGTTTATTTAATGGGTTGGACTGGAGGATATGTCTTATTGGCATTACTCTTAGCGCCTTATTTACGTAAGTTTGGTAAGTTTACTGTGCCAGATTTTATTGGAGATAGATATTATTCTAACACAGCAAGAACGGTAGCTGTTTTTTGTGCATTAATCG
>JANQTQ010000179.1 GCA_030731625.1 Polaribacter sp.
CTTGTTATGTTGTAAGAGTATGCAAAACCTTCGTCTGCAATACTTGTTATCGTGTACGTTAAATCAAATTGATCTATAGTTTGTGGTATTTCTAATACACCAGATGGACCATCTTCAGTATTTTTTTCTACGGATACTTCTTTGTTGGTTACGCTAGTTATGGTATATTTTAAAACCCCATCATTAAAAGTTGTTCCTGCGGATGGTCCAGTTGGCGGGATAACGACAACATTAACAGTTGCTGTAGATGTATCCCCATTACTGTCTGTAATTGTATAATTAAAAGTATCTGTTCCTTCAAAGGTTGATTCAGGTGTGTAGTCTATGGTATCATCTGTAGGGTCGTTGGAAGTTCCTTCGTTATTTACTAAAATAGTACCTCCATTAGTAGAAGTTCCTGAAGGGATTGTAATTGAGCCAATATTTGGGCCATCACCACCAAAACTATCGTTAGATAAAATATTTATATTAACAGAAGTGCCTTTTGGCGTAGAAGCAGAATCATCAACAGCATTAGGTGTACTATTAGTATCTTCTCCTGAAGGACTTCCACATGATGTAAAAACTAAAGAAAGAATTATGAGAGAATAAAATATTTTTTTCATGTTTTTTATTTAAAAAAGTGTAAACAAAGGTATTTAAAAAAAAGCTTACAACACACTTTTAAAAAAAAATCTTAGTGTCAAATTTTATTAAATCAAATGATTGATTAAATATTTGTAAATAAATTAAATAGCTTGTAAGAAATCAATAATATGTAAAAGTAAGAACTAAAACAATTGATAAGATTTATGTGTATACTATTTTTGGTAAGTTAATTTTTGAAAGTACACCAAGTAATTTAAGCTCTGAAATTGATATGACAAGCTTTTCAAAAGGAGTGTATTTGCTTAAAATTCATTCTGATAACTCTTTAATTACTAAAAAAATCATTAAAAACTAAACGTATTTTATACAAATAGGTTGTTTATATATGAAAAAAAAATCAGTAATATTATTAGTGAGTTTGAAGGTATTTTATTAAAAAAAAACTTATCGAGGTTTCTTTAATGAAAAGAACCGATTATAGAAAAACAGCCAAGTATAGAATTTGGGTTTAGAGAAAATCTACTAGAGGGTTAAATCGTGCGTGTTTTATTGGTTGGCAAGTAACGCTAAGAAATTTAAAAGGTATAAAAAAACGCAATCTTTGTACTTTGCAAAATAGAGTGAATTACCACTTTCACTATTTCATGGTAATCTTAAAGGAAATTAAAAAAACAACTAAAATTTAATAATAATAGTTAGTATTTTTGAGGGATGAAAAAGAACTTTTTTTTATCCCTCGTTATTTTTACCTTATTCTTTAGCAAACAATCTATTTGTCAGGAAAAAACAGATAGCTTGTCTTTTTATTCTGAATTGGTAAATGCTCCTAAAAAAGAAACTGATTTAATTAAATCGTATACTTTTTTTAACAATTATTTTAAAACATCACTGGTTAAAAAAGACACCACATCTGCTATTTATGCTTTGTGGTATAAAGCAAGTATAGAAAGTCAGAATGGTTTTATATACGATAGTGAAGAAACTTCTATCAAAGCCTTAAATTTATTAGATAAAGTTAAACCCAACAATTATCTAAACCTTTTAAGAAAATGCATTTTTAATCACTTAGGAATCATTTACATCAAACAAAAAAATGCAATAAAGGCCGTTGATTTATATCATAAAGCTTTAAGTTTTTCTGAAAACAAAAAAGACAGTGCAACTATCTACAATAATATTGGAAGTGCATATAGGGCCAATAAAGATTTTATAAAAGCAAAACAACTTTTTGACCTAAGCTATAACCTAATCAAAAAAACCAACGACACTTTAACGAGCGCCTTAATATTAGATAATTTGGGTGATATTAAATCTAAAATGAAAGTTAATGGAGCATTGGAAGATTTAAATAGCGCCTTAAAATTACGAATACAGAAAAAAAATAGCACCGCTCTATATACCAGTTACTATCATTTAGCCAATTATTATAACGAGAGAGGTCTATACAGTAAAGCCAAAGAATATGCTCTTAAGGCAAATGCAATTGCTAAAACAAGTACGAATATAACTTATAAAAAAAATGCGTTAGGGCTAATTTTAGAAGCAAGCAATAATACCTATGCAAAACAATATATCCGCTTAAATGATAGTATCACTTTAGCAGAACAACTTAGAAAAAATACATTTGCTTTTATGAAATATGATTTTTCAAAAGAGCAAAAAAAAGCAGATGAAGCCAAGCTTAAATTAATAGAAAGTCAATTAGAAAAAGAAAAAGAAAAATTGCTAAAGCTAATATATCTAGCGTTGATACTATTTATCGTGTTAGCTTCAATAGCGTTATATTTTCTGATAAAATATCGTCATAAAAAAGAAAAAAGATTAGAAGTTTATAAAACAGAAACACGTATTTCTGAAAAAGTTCACGATGAAGTAGCTAATGATGTTTACCATATAATGACCAAGCTACAAAATAATGAAAATATTAATGAAGATATTTTAGATGATTTAGAAGGTATTTATAACAAAACAAGAGACATTTCTAAAGAAAATAGTGCCATACATTTAAATGCTAATTTTAATGAAGTCTTAAAGGATTTATTAATTAGCTATAAAAATAACAACATTAATATCATAACAAAAAACAACTCGAAAGTAAATTGGGATAAAATTTCTAACGAAAAAAAGACAGTTATTTACAGAGTTCTTCAAGAACTTATGACGAATATGAAAAAACATAGTAAAGCGTCTATTGTTGTTTTAAACTTTGTTCAAAGTAATAAATTAATAATTAATTACACGGATAATGGTGTAGGAACTGATAATAAAAAACATAATGGATTGCAAAATGCGGAAAACCGTATAAATTCTATCAAAGGAACTATTACTTTTGAATCTCAGATTGATAAGGGTTTTAAGTCAACAATCACAATTTAATTATGTTCAAGAAGGTTTTAATTTCAGATGATTTAGGAAGTGTTAACAAAGGTGTTTTAACTGTACTTAGTGGTTTAAACATCAAAGATGTACAACAAGTGCAGTATTGCGATGATGCTTACCTTAAAATTAAAAAAGGATATTTAGATAATGCTCCTTTTGATTTATTAATTACGGATTTGTCTTTTATAAAAGACCATAGAGAACAAAAATACCCTTCTGGTGAAGCTTTAACAATAGCCTTAAAAAAAGAATATCCAACCTTAAAAATTATTGTGTATTCTGTTGAAGATCGTTTACAAAAAGTACGTTCGCTAATTAACAAACATCATACAAATGCATATGTTTGTAAAGGTAGACACGGTTTATTAGAATTAGAAAAAGCAATACATGCAGTTTATGATAACAATATTTATCTATCACCTAATGTTCAGCAAGCGCTTAATTCTAGAACCGACCTTGAAATTACCGATTATGATATTGAATTGGTAAAGCTTTTATCTAATGGATTATCACATGATGACATTTGTTCACATCTTAAAGAAAATAAGAAGACACCAAGTAGTTTAAGTTCTGTTGAAAAGCGTTTAAATAAACTTCGCATTCAATTTAAAGCCAATAATGCAATTCACTTAGTTGCAATTGTTAAAGATTTAGGGCTTATTTAATTTCACCTTTCTTTTCTTAATTACGGGTTTCCGTAAAACATTTCTTTTGATCTAATTTATCTTTGATTCATCATTTATAAAAAAAACATTTTTAATAAATGTTCTTAAAATATTAAGGGGGAATGCTATGTTAAAAACCTTGCGAGATTTCGTAAGGTTTTTTGTTTTTATGAAAGTAATTTTTAGAAATCTAGAAACACAAACCTAATTAAATATTTAATATGATGAACAAATATTTACGTCAATTAACATTTTATTCTTTTTTAGACTCTTATAATGTTTATGCATAATTCTTAAACCCCACAACTTTTGCGATTGATCTAATCCATCACAGGCAAAAAAAATAATTAATAATCAATTTAAAGTAAAGCATTGGGTAAAACAACCAAGTAAGTAAAAAAATAGATTTGTTAAGTGTGCTGAAAAAAAAGAAATATTTTGCTACGATATTGCTAAAAAAAAGAAAAAGCCCAGTAAAACTGGGCTTCTTTGTAGCGGGAACTGGACTCGAACCAGTGACCTTCGGGTTATGAGCCCGACGAGCTACCTACTGCTCTATCCCGCGTTGTGATTTCAAAAATAACGACTTAGCTTTTAACTTTCGATTCATAAACTCGATACGTTATTTCCGGGTGCAAATATACAACTTAACAAAACAATTAACCAAACTTTTATCGATTATTTTTTAATTATTTTTTAATCTTCTAAATTCTAATCAACTATAAAATCTATTTATCTTTGCAACATGACACACAAAGCCGGTTTTGTAAATATTATAGGAAATCCTAACGTAGGTAAATCAACATTAATGAATGCTTTGGTAGGTGAAAAACTATCAATCATAACACCTAAAGCACAAACTACAAGGCATCGTATACTTGGAATTGTAAATGAAGATGATTTTCAGATTGTTTTTTCAGACACTCCAGGAATCATTCAGCCTGCTTATGAATTGCAAGCTTCTATGATGGATTTTGTAAAATCTGCGTTAGATGACGCCGATGTTTTAATTTATATGGTGGAAGTCGGAGAAAAAGAATTAAAAAACGAAGCTTTCTTTAATAAAATTATCCATAGTGAAATTCCTGTTATTCTTTTATTGAATAAGATTGATAAATCTACGCAAGATGAGGTTGAGGAAAAAGTAGAATACTGGAAAATAAAAGTACCAAATGCTGATGTTTTTGTGATTTCTGCTTTAGAAAAATTTAATATCACCGCTGTTTTCGAAAAAATAAAAGATCTTTTACCAGAAGGCCCGCCTTTTTATCCTAAAGATCAATTAACAGACAAGCCCGAACGTTTCTTTGTGAACGAAAAAATTAGAGAGAAAATCTTAATGCATTACAAAAAAGAGATTCCTTATTCTGTTGAAGTAGAAACTGAAAGCTTTATTGAAGAAGAAACCATTGTGAGAATCCGATCTATTATAATGGTGGAAAGAGAAACTCAAAAAGGAATCATTATTGGTCATAAAGGTGCTGCTCTAAAAAGAGTTGGTGCAGAAGCTAGAAAAGATTTAGAACAATTCTTTGAGAAAAAAGTATTTATTGAGCTCTATGTAAAAGTGAATAAAAACTGGAGAAGTGATAAAAATCAATTAAAACGATTTGGCTATAATCAAGGTTAATCATGAATTACTTTTATCATAAAATTATGTAACTTTTTCATTTGATTTTTACCAGTGTCTTTTCCTATTTTACCTAAAAAATATAATAAAACCCAAATTAAAGGTAAAAAAACAACCATAATTAAAGGAAAGAAAATCGATTCATTTAACGAAATATTTGTGTAAAGTAACGCGGCAAATCCTAAGAAAGAAACTCCAATTACAAAATGGATAAACATAAAGAGAGTCCAAACTTGTGGTTTTGGACCAAATAAACCTTTTAATAGCGTTTTGTTTGTTTCTTCTTCCAATATTTCTAAATGCAATTGTGGCGACCAAAAGTGTTCTTCTTTTTTAGAAACTGAGATAAAAATATGTCCATCAGAAATTTTTCCTAAAAAAACACAGCCCTCTTTTTTAAATTCATCAGAAAATTTTTGCAGTATTTTATCCCGTTTCTCATCCAAATCAATTGTAAATCTTGGCCTTAAAAAAATCTCACTATTTCTCGTTTCAATTAAAACATTTAATTTATCATCCATAAAAACCTATTTTATAACTGTTTAAATTTACGATAATTTTTCATTTAGTAAATTGTATCTTTGCAAAAAATTTCAAATCAAATGAATAGTATTGTTGCCATTGTAGGAAGACCAAATGTAGGGAAGTCAACACTTTTTAATAGATTGGTTCAAAGAAGAGAAGCAATTGTAGATTCTGTTAGCGGAGTTACAAGAGACAGACATTATGGAAAGTCTGATTGGAATGGAAAAGAATTTTCTGTGATAGATACAGGAGGGTATTCTATTGGTTCTGATGATGTTTTTGAAGAAGAAATTAGAAAACAAGTTAAACTTGCCATTGATGAAGCAGATTTAATTGTTTTTGTTGTAAATGTTGAAGACGGAATTACACCAATGGATGCTGAAGTTGCAAAACTTCTACGCAAAGTAAAAAAGCCAATTTTTACCGTTGTTAATAAAGTTGATAACGCAATGCGTGAGCCAGATGCTGTAGAATTTTACAATCTAGGCTTAGGAGAATACTTTACAATTGCATCTATTAATGGAAGTGGTACGGGAGATTTATTAGATGCTTTAGTAGCAGAAATGCCAGAACCACAGCCAATTGATTTAGAAGCAGAAGAATTGCCAAGATTTGCCGTTGTTGGTAGACCAAATGCAGGAAAATCATCTTTTATTAATTCTTTAATAGGTGAGGACAGAAATATTGTAACAAATATTGCGGGCACAACAAGAGATTCTATTGATACAAAATATAATCGTTTTGGATTTGATTTTAATTTAGTTGATACTGCAGGAATTCGTAAAAAATCGAGAGTAAAAGAAGATTTAGAATTTTATTCTGTAATGCGTGCTGTTAGAACCATTGAATATGCCGATGTTATTATTTTAGTGGTGGATGCAACTCGTGGTTTTGAAGGGCAAGATCAAAATATATTTTGGCTAGCAGAAAAAAACAGAAAAGGTATTGTGATTCTTATTAATAAATGGGATTTAGTTGAGAAAGAAACCAACACAATGCGAGATTTTGAAGCAATGGTTAGAAAACAAATTGAGCCTTTTACAGATGTGCCAATTATATTTACTTCTGTATTAACTAAACAAAGAATATTTAAAGCGATAGAAACTGCTGTTGAAGTTTTTCAGAATAGAAAAACCAAAATCTCTACAAGTAAGTTTAATGATGCGATGTTAGAAATCGTAAAAACATATCCACCACCAGCAACTAAAGGAAAATACGTTAAAATTAAATACTGTATGCAATTGCCTACATTAACACCACAATTTGCTTTTTTCTGTAATTTACCGCAATATGTTAGAGATCCTTACAGACGTTTTGTAGAAAATAAATTGCGAGAAATTTACAACTTTTCTGGAGTACCTATTACCATCTATTTTAGACAGAAATAACTTTTAAGTAGTTCTTATATATTCCAATTTCAATCTTATATAAATTTATAAGGTTGAAATTGATTTTATAAATATTATAATTTAAAATGCAAATTCGTTTTAATGGCGTAAAATTAAGTAAAATAGTTGCTTAAGGTTAACGCACATTAATAATTGAGGCCTTTTGTATTAAAGGAAATTTTTACCAAAACTTTTATTTTAAATGCATTTCCAAAATGAATGCAAAACGATAATGGGTTTAAGTTTTATCAAACTATAAAATCTTTTTTTATCAAATATTCTTTCTAAAAACAGAAAAATTAAATATTGTAGCTTATAGACAATTGTTTATGTTTTTAAAGTTTTCTAAAGAAACCAGCAATAAAGTAGTTAAATTTTCATAAAATAACTTAAAACACAAAAGGTAAAGTAAATTTAAATTAGTATGTTTGAATAATTATATTTACAAATTAATAACATATACATAACATGACAATTTTCGAGGTACCTTTATTTGATGAGGATTTTTACAAATTACTATTTAGATTTGGTATAAATATATTTTTTCTAACCATAATTATTCGTTTTCTATATTTTAAAAAAACACAAAATAAAGAATTTCTTTTTACTTATTATATGATAAGTGTTATTGTGTTTTTTATCTGTTTTACATTAAAAAAATTAGAATTAGATTTAGGAATGGCACTAGGTCTTTTTGCAATTTTTGGTATTATTAGATATAGGACTAATACCGTGAGTATTAAAGAAATGACTTATCTGTTTGTGGTTATTGGAGTTTCTGTAATTAATGCTTTAGCTAATAAAAAATTAAGTTATGCAGAGCTTGTATTAACTAATTCAATTATTGTTTTAACATTATATCTTACAGAATCTTTTTCTAACCATGGTATTTTATTGTCTAAAAAAATTACTTATAGTAATATAGAAAATTTGAAACCAGAAAATCGAGAAAAATTAATTGCAGAACTTGAACAGATAAATGGCATAAAAATTTCTGATGTAAAAATTGGTTCGGTAGATTTAAATTTAAATACAGCTACAATTAAAATTTTATATGAAGATAACGAATAAAAGAATTGTGCTTTTAAGTTTATTATTTTGCTTAAAAAGTGTTTTATGTGATAGTGCTTTTTCTCAGAAAAAAACAAAAGTAATAAACGATTTTGAGTCTTGGTCTAGCATAGGTTTAACATATAAACCTATAAAAAAACTTACATTGGGTGTTGAGCAAAATCTTAGACTTAAAGAAAATAGTTCTACAATAGAAAAATATTTTACACAATTAGGCGCAGATTATAAACTCTTTAAAAATTTTGAAATAGGACTTGGTTATCGATTTGTAAGAACACAAGATGAAAATTATTTACCAGAAAGTAATTACGAAAACTCTGATCGTTTTAATTTAGATGCGTCTTATAATAATTCTGTAAAAAGGTTTTCTTACGGCATACGATCTAGATATCAATTAAAAAAAGATGATATTTCTTCCACTGAAACTTTGCGATTTAAATCAGAAATTGGATATAATTTTAAAAAATGGAAATTAGATCCAGAATTTTCTGGTGAAATTTTTTATAGACCAAATGATTCTTTTAATAATTACAGATTAACACTTTCTACAAATATTGATATTGATAAACAAAGTAGTGTTAAATTATTTGTTTTGTATGAAAATGAATTAAATGAACAATTTCCAAAATCTACTTATGTGGCAGGGTTTTCTTTTACTCATAGACTAAAATTTAAATAAAATCAAACATGAAACAACGATTTTTTAAAACACTTAGTATCATTTTTTGTGCATTATTGTTTACATCATGTTATGAAGAAATTGTAACAAATGGTTTATATGATTGGGAAGATGAAAGCCATTCTAATGAATTTGAACCAAATTACGATATCGTTTTTAATCAAACTAAAGTAAATAGAATTGATATTGTATTAACAGCAACAGAGTTTGCCGAAATGCAATTAGACATGAATGCATTGGCTTCTACAGCAGAAGCTATCATTAATCCAAAATATTTTGCTTGCGATTTTTATTTTAATGGAATACAATGGTATGATGTTGGCGTACGCTATAAAGGTAATAAAAAAGCATATGCTTCATTTTTAAATGGAAACGGAAAGTTACCATTTAAACTTAATTTTGATGAGTTTGAAACTCAAAATTCCGATCTAAAAAAACAACGATTTTATGGTTTTCAAGAGCTATCATTAGAACCTAATTTTAATGATAATTCTTTAATGCGAGAAAAAATAGCTTCAGATTTGTATCGTCAATTTGGTGTTCCAGCTTCAAAAACTGCGTATTATGAGATCCATGTTGATAAAGGCGATGGAAATCCGGTTTATTTTGGATTATACACAATGACAGAAGATGTAGAAAATACACTTTTAAACAGAACTTTTTTAACCAATACAGGAAACTGTTATGAAGCAGATGGCGATGGTGCAAAGTTTGAAAATGCTATTTTTACATTAGACAGTTTTGAAAACATTACCAATAAAGAAAATCCAAATAAAGAAGATGTTCAACAACTAAATGATGTGCTAAATTCTTCTTTAAGGAGTACGAATTTTGCAGAATGGCAAACAAATTTAGAATCCATTTTTGATGTTGATGGATTTTTAAAATATTTAGCGGTAAACAATACGATTCAACACTGGAATACGTACGGAAATAAAAAAGAAAATTATTATTTATACAACGATCCAGAAGATAATTTACTAAAATGGGTTGTAGATAATACCTATGAAGCATTAAAATCTAGCGGAGAAGAAGCGCCAACTTCTATTTCGATGCTTGAAGTTTCTAAAAAATGGACTTTAATTTACAATTTAATTAGAGTAAAAGAATATGAATTAATTTACAAATCTTATATCAATAGCTTTATAACTTCTAGTTTTACCCAGCTAAAAATGGATGAATTGTATGCTAAAAATAAAGAATTAATAGCTCCTTTTGTAGAAAAAGAAACAACTAATTACACCCAGATTCAAGGTGGTTATTCGGCTTTTGAAACAGAAGTAGAAAGCTTGATAAACCATACTTCTTCAAGACTATTCATTGCAGAAAGATATATTAAATAACAATAAAAAATTCTTATTTATCACCCAAAAAGAATTGATTCTAAAGTTAAGTAACGTAAACTACTAAAATAAATATCAGTAAATTGTTCTTTACACTCTTTTATGTAAATTTTTAATAATTTTACGTCTAAGAGTTTAACCTTGTACTACTTTTAGTTGCAAAATGTAAGATTATGAAAATCAGAGTATCAAAATCAATTTCAGAAAGAGAATTACCTTTACAGCTAAATATTTCTTTTCAGAAGATTTTTGAGTTGTTTCAAAAGTATGCCAATATTCAATTTATTGACCATCCTTTTCATGAATCAGCAAAAAAAATTGTGCAAAATTTTGAAAATTATCCTGAATTAATCTCCGGATTTTCTGATATTTCTTTCTTAGAAAAATACAAAGAACAAATAGATTTATTATTAAATCCCTTGTTTCCAGAGCCTTTACTTTTAAACGAAATCAAAGCAGCAAGTATACCCTTTTCTTTCACATCTTTTAAATTTACAGATCGTTTTGAAAGCATTATAAAAAATGCTGGTGAAAGTTATGAGTTAGATGTGCGTAATTTTGAAGATGGCGGCATGTATATTATGGCTTGTACATTTATTTTAAGTTTTGTGTATGATTATAATGTAGATTTAAAAAGACCTTTTTATTTTGATATTCCAGACAAAATTTCTGGAACAATGAAGTATTATAGAGCTACTTTTAATGCTGATTTTTCTGAAATTACAGCCACAAAAGATGCTCCGATCATCACAGAAAAAGACTTTAAAGAACTCTTAAATAATTTTGATAATATAGATTTGTGGAAAGAAAAATTCCCGCCAAATAGCTATATTTTTAAAGGCTTCGGATTGATTAATTTATTTGATGTTACTGCAGAAGAAATGCTATCTTCTATTAAAGCTAATTTATTGGCTGGTGGCACACAATTAATATCAAACTTGCAAAGTAATTTAAGAGATTTCTATAGTATTAAAGATTTAAAATTAGGCTATTCTATTTTTGATAATATTAACACCAAAATTTGTGAAACTGTTGTAAAAAAATCAAACAGTATTATTTTAAATAATCAAACAGAAATTAAATGTGATTCTAATTATTTTTGCAGCGGAATTCTGCAAAAAGTATTCAAAGATCATGAAACTTTTATTATTTCTGATGTGGAAGAATATGGTTTATCAACTAATAAAAATCCATTTTATCAAAATTTAAAATTATTAGACATAAATAGCATCATTTTAATTCCAATAAAAGCTACTAAAAATGGCGATTTAGCCTTATTAGAAATCGCCTCGCCAAGAGCTTACGAATTAAATTCTGTAAATATTAATAAACTAAAAGACATCATCCCTGTTTTTGAAGCTGCTGTAAAAAGATCTGCAGAAGAACGTCAAAACGTTTTAGAAGCTACCATTCAAGAAAATTACACCTCAATACATAGTTCTGTAAAATGGCGCTTTTATCAAGCTGCAGAAAAATATTTTGTAGAATCACAAACTAATGAAAACGCAAAATTAGACGAAATTATTTTTAATGATGTGTATCCTTTATTTGGTCAAAGCGACATTAAAGGTTCATCAGAAGCAAGAAATATTGCCATAAAACAAGACCTTATTACGCAACTTTCTTTGGCTATTAATGTTTTAAAAGATGCTTGTAAATCTGAAGCTTTACCAATTTATGATGAGCTAAGATTTAGAGTTGCTGCGTATTTATCCGATGTAAAAGAAGGATTAAATGCCGGTGATGAAATAACAATATTAGACTTTCTAAAACGTGAAATTTACCCAGTATTCAATCATATAAAAACAATAAACAACGAACTATTTGAGAAGGTAGAAATCTATATAAAACGTCTAGACAGCGATTTAGGTGTTGTTTACGAAAAAAGAAAAGAGTACGAAACTAGTGTAAATCATTTAAATGATAAACTCGCTAAATTTATTGACAAAAAACAAATTCAGGCGCAAGAAATGTATCCTCATTATTTTGAAAGATATAAAACAGACGGAGTAGAATTTAATATGTATATCGGCGAATCTATCACAAAAGAAAACTCTTTTGATGATGTTTACTTATATAATTTAAGATTATGGCAATTGCAAATTATGTGCGAAATGGAAAATATTGCTTTTTCTGAACGTAAAAACATGGCTTCAGATTTAAGAGTTGCTTCGTTAATTTTAGTCCACAGCAATCCTATGGCAATTAAATTTAGGATGGATGAAAAACAATTTGATGTTGATGGCGCTTATAATATTAGATACGAAATTATTAAAAAACGAATTGATAAAGCCAATATAAAAGGTACTAATGAACGTTTAACTGTTCCTGGTAAAATTGCCATTGTGTATTCGCAAGAAAAAGATGCTTTAGAATATTTAAAGTATATTTCTTATTTACAATCTAAAAATCAACTTGGTAAAGTTGAAAACTTAGTTCTAGAAGATTTACAAGGTGTTGCTGGCTTAAAAGCGTTAAGAGTAGAAGTGATGTATCACAAAGATTTTAATGTTAAAAACACCATTACTTTTAATGATTTAATAAAAGAAATTGAGGGCTAGTTTTATACAGCAACTCCAGAATCTTGTAATTTAAAAGCGATAGCGAACGCAAGTACACTAGCGATGATGCCAATCATAAAAACGGTATAGGTTATTCTTAATATTTTATATTTTTTATTTAAAACCAATCCTAAAAAATACAAATCTTTGGTTAAGGAATTGTATAAGTAGTCTCTATCATGCATCATTTCTAAAATTCCCCATTCAAATTCATTTAATTTCATCTGATGAAAATTTCCAAAGAATAACAGATTTACTTTTTTATTAGCAACATCTTCTTTTGTAAACTTACCTTGAGTAACATTTGGTCTTGTCGCTAAAATTGATAATATAATAGAAGCTACCGTAAAAATAATAAAAATTACCGCCGGCACTATTAAATAATGATTGTTTGGGTTGTCTAGTTTTGGTAATAATGTAGACAGTGCTAAAGAAACAATAATAGCATTTACAGAGAGTAAAATATTGGCTTTAGTATCTGCAATATTACTAAGCGTCATGTGATTTTTTAAAGCTACTCTAAACATGGTTTCTACACCTCTTTCTGGAACTTCGTTTTTATTCTTTTTTAAATCTAAAACCTCTTTTTTCTGAATAAATCGATGATTCTCCCTACTATTTTTTTTCTCCTCTTTTAAAAGGGATACTATATTTTTACTTTTAATTTTAGACCAATTTTTTAAAGCATAATCCGTATAAAAACGATGTTTCTGAGTTAAAAATTCGATATTTATAGCAGTCCATTCTATGTCTGAATGTATTTTATTTTCGGTAATTTCCCATTCTTTCCTTAAAAGAGTTGTTTTGTCATCAAAGCTCTTGCTTCCTATATGAGCACAATCTGCATCAATAATTATTTTTTCTAGCTCATTTTTAGGCTGATAACCCAATTTTGTGGCTAAGATAAGTCCAGATATTGTTTCAATTCTTTCTGGATGTACATCATTTTGAGTCAGAAAAAGGGTAAGTATTTTCACACTTTCTTCTTCATGATTTAACCTGCCTTTAATAAAACCGGTGTCATGAAACCAAGCAGCCAATTGTAAATTTTCGACAGAAATCTCATCAATTTTTAAATCTTTTGAAATTTCTATTGTTTTTTCTACAACATTTTGAGTGTGGACTAAATTATGATACACATAAATAGTAGATAGTTCCTTATCTAATAAATTAAAAACGTGCTTTTCTGCTGCAACTAATAATGCACTCATGTAAATATATTTTAAACAAAAATAAGCAATTAAATCTTGTATTTGTGTATCGATAATTTGTCATGAAAATTCTACCTAACAATGGGTTTGTTTTAGTAGTGATATTTTTAAAGATATTAGAAAACAATTTTTCACACAATATATAAGTGTACTTATTAGTAAAA
>JANQTQ010000180.1 GCA_030731625.1 Polaribacter sp.
AAACCAATTTTATCTAATTGTTTTCTATACGTTGCAATATTTGCTTCGGTTGTTTTCGCTGGATGTTGACCAGTTTGAATTGCATATTGTTCTGCTGGCAATCCGAAAGAATCATATCCCTGAGGATGTAACACATTAAAACCTTTGTGACGTTTGTAACGTGCATAAATATCACTTGCAATATAGCCTAATGGATGCCCAACATGCAAACCTGCTCCTGAAGGATACGGAAACATATCTAACACGTAATATTTAGGTTTTTCACTTTCATTACTGGCTTTAAAAGTTTGGTTTTCTGCCCAAAATTTTTGCCATTTCTCTTCTATTTCTTGATGATTGTATTGCATTTGATTCTTTTATTAAAGTGTGCAAATTTACATTTATTCTTTAGAAGATTAAAGTAAAAATGAACTTGCTTACATTGATGTTCTTATGTGTTCTAAAATCAACAAAAACAATCCTAAAAAACAGCTATTTTAAAACTAAAAAGCCTCTTCATTTCACTGAAGAGGCTTTCTATATATTATTATTTTCGTTAAAATTGATATCCTAAAGTCATTTGAAAAACACCATTTTTAATATCCGGATTTTCGCTAATTGCAATCAATCCTAAATTATATCTTGTTTGAAAAAAGAGACCACTTTTAAATTGAAATCCTAAACCTAAATTTGCAGCAAGGTCAAAATTTTCTGCATCTGTATTTTCTTTTGAAGCGCCACTATATTGATCTATTGGCACTAATTGATCTTTTATTAAAAAAGAAAATTGTGGCCCAGCTTCTATGCTAAACCCTTTAGCTACATAATATTTTGCCATTATTGGAAGTAACACATAATTTAAATCGTACTTAAAATTATTTCTTTGTTGTGCACCTTGAGCAGAATACAATAATTCTGGTTGGATAGAAAATTTTTCTGATATTGGAACCTCAGCAATTGCTCCTAAAACAAACCCTGTTCTCGAATCTAAATTATTAGCATTACTGCCATTTACAGACGCAACATTCATTCCTACTTTAAATCCTATTTTAACATCTTGTGCATTTACGGTTCCTGCAAAAGCAATTGCAACACAAGCAATCCATAATTTTTTAATCATAATTTCTTCGTTTTTATTTGCATCAAGTAAGACAAATGTTGTGCCATTTTGCTAGATGATTCATTAAAATTATATCAACTAAAATTAACAAACTGAAAACTTGATAAATAGCCATCAAAAAAAGCAACTAACAATGCTACATTTTTTTATTTCATAATTTAACGAAAAATAAAGAAGCGCAAATTCTGATTTTAGTATTTTTAAGGTTCTAAAAACCAACCGAAATGAAAAAAATACTATTTACTTTTTTACTTGCAGCTAGTTTTATGAGTTGTAAAAATTCATCCGAAGAAAAAACGGACGCAAAAACACCTGAATTAAGCATCAACTATCAAAAAATAACTCTAGACAATGGTTTAGAGGTTGTTTTTCATGTTGATAAATCAGACCCCGTAGTAGCCGTGGAATTAATGGTTCATGTGGGTTCTGCTAGAGAAATTGAAGGCAGAACTGGTTTTGCACATTTATTTGAACATTTATTATTCTTAGAATCAGAAAATTTAGGAAAAGGAGGTTTGGATAAAATGACGGCAAGAATTGGTGGTTCTGGCGCAAATGGATCAACCTCTAGAGATCGAACAAATTACTTACAAACAGTGCCAAAAGATGCTCTTGAAAAAATGATTTGGGCAGAAGCTGATAAATTGGGATGGTTTATAAATACGGTTACAGAACCTGTTTTAGCAAAAGAAAAGCAAGTTGTTAAAAATGAAAAAAGACAGAGTGTTGACAACAGACCTTACGGCCATAATCAATATGTAATTGGTAAAAATTTGTATCCTAAAGATCATCCTTATAATTGGCAAGTTATTGGTTCTCTAGAAGATTTACAAAATGCGACTTTAGAGGATGTAAAAACATTTTTCAAAAAATGGTATGTTCCAAATAATTCAACTTTAGTTTTATCTGGTGATATTGATGTAGCACAAGCCACAAAATGGGTTCATAAATATTTTGATGAAATTCCTAGAGGAACTGAAGAGATTCCCGCTCTTGTAAAAAAAGCTGGAAAAGTGGATGAAATTAAGTCTTTGTATTATGAAGATAATTTTGCAAGAGTTCCGCAATTAACCATGGTTTGGCCAAGTGTAGCGCAATATGACAAAGATTCTTATGCGTTAGAAGTTTTAACGCAGTATTTATCTGATGGAAAATCGGCTCCTTTAAATCAGTTTTTAATTGATGATTTAAAACTAACATCAAACACAACAATGTATAATTACGCTTCAGAAATTGCAGGAGAAACGCAACTTGTGGTGAGAGCTTTTGAGGGCATACATTTAGAGGATGTAAAAACGGGGATTGAAAAAGCGTTTGCAAAATTTGAAGCAGAAGGAATCTCAGAAAAGGATTTAAACAGAATTAAAGCAGGCCAAGAAACTAATTTTTACAGCAGTTTGTCGAGCGTTTTAGGGAAAGGAACCAACTTGGCTTCTTACAATACATACACCGGAAATCCTGGTTTTGTAACAGAAGATATTAAGAGCACCTTAGCGGTAACTTCTGCTGATGTAATGCGTGTTTACAACCAATATATAAAAGATAAAAATTATGTAGCTACTAGCTTTGTACCTAGAAACGCTGCAAATTTAGCGCTAAAAGGAGCCGTTTTAGCGGATGTTGTTGAAGAACAAATTGTAATTGGCGCCGAAGAAAAGTTCGACCCAAAAATTGCTGCAACTTATACTAAAACGCCATCTTCTTTTGACAGAAGCATCGAACCTCCTTATGGTGAAACACCTTCTTTAGCGGTTCCTGAAGTCTATGAAAGTAGTTTAGAAAATGGATTAAAAATATTCGGAATTGAAAGCAACGAAGTACCACTTATTCGTTTTAATATTACCATTGATGGTGGACAATTATTAGAATCTTTTGATAAATTAGGCGTTGCCAATTTAACGGCAAGTCTTTTAAATAAAGGTACAAAAAATAAAACGGTTAAAGAATTAGAAGAAGCAATTCAAGAATTAGGTGCTTCCATTTACATTTATGCTGATACCGAAAACATTACGTTAAGCGCTACAACTTTGGCTAAAAACTACGACAAAACATTGGCTTTAGCACAAGAAATGTTATTAGCACCAAGATTTGATGAAAAAGAATTTAGCTTACTAAAAGATGCAACAATTACTAGTTTGCGTCAACAAGAAGCAGATCCTAATGCAGTAGCAAGAAATGCATACAATGAATTAATCTACGGAAAAGAGAATATCCGCTCTAAAAATACTTTAGGAAGTGTAGCATCCGTAGAAAAAATAACTATTGATGATATTAAAACGTTTTACAAAAACTATATTTCTCCTTCAGTTGCAAAAATGTTAGTTGTTGGTGATATCTCTAAAGAAAAAGTAGTTACTTCATTAACTAGCTTAAACAAAAATTGGATTGCTAAAGAAGTTACAATTCCTGAATATAAAACACCAGAAGCTCCTACAAAACCTACGGTTTATTTTTATGACATTCCCAATGCAAAACAATCTGTTTTACAATTTGGCGCGCCAGCTTTAGCAGCAACAGATAAAGATTTTTACGCTGCTTCTGTTATGAATTATATTTTAGGAGGTGGTGGTTTTGCTTCACGTTTAACACAAGAATTACGAGAAGGAAAAGGATATACGTATGGAATTTGGTCTGACTTTTCTGGTACAAAAGCAAAAGGCACTTTTACGATTTCTAGCGGTGTAAGAAGTAATGTTACACTAGAATCTGCACAAGCAGTGAAAAAAATCCTAGAAGAGTATCCAACTACTTTTTCGGATATCGATTTAGAAACTACAAAAAGCTTTTTAATTAAAAGTAATGCTAGGGCTTTTGAAACTGATAGGGCAAAACTAAATATGTTATCCAACATCAGTGATTATGGCTGGAAACCTAATTATGTAAAAGACCGAGAAAACACCGTAAATAATATGACGAAGGAGCAAATTACAGCATTGGCTAACAAATATGTAAATCCTACTAAAATGATTTGGTTAGTGGTTGGTGATGCAGAAACGCAACTAGCAAGAATGAAAGAATTGGGCTATGGAGAGCCAATTTTACTAAACAAAACACAAAAGAAAATAAAAAACTAGCGTTAAAAGAGATCGCAGAAAAAATATTAAAAGCTTTTTAAAAATGACACCAAGTTCAAAAAAAGAGGATAACTTTACAAAAACTCCAATCATTAACGATTGGAGTTTTTGTAAAGGAAATTCATTCTTCAACGAACAAATTAATTTATACAACTCTAAACCTAACTTTTAATGAAATTTACAGGGAAACGTTATCTAGACTATTCTTCTTTTATAAAATTGAACTTCGGAGAAAGAGTTCAAAAAATATCTTTAGATATTGGCTTTTCTTGCCCAAATAGAGATGGATCTAAGGGTTTTGGCGGCTGTACGTATTGCAACAATAATACTTTTAATCCAGATTATTGTGAACCTCAAAAAGGAATAAAACAACAATTAGAAGAAGGAATTTCTAGATTTTCTGACAAATATAAAGCTCAAAAATATTTAGCTTATTTTCAAGCCTACACAAATACATATTCAGATTTTGAATCTCTTAAAAGAATGTATGATGAAGCTTTAAGCGTTCCCAATGTTATTGGTTTGGTAATTGGTACAAGACCAGATTGTATTTCTGATGAAATTATCGATTACTTAGAAATATTATCAAAAAAACACTTTATTTCTCTAGAGTTTGGTGTAGAAAGCACCTTAAACAAAACCTTAGAAAAAGTAAACAGATGTCATTCTTTTGATGAAACCATTGCAACTTATAACAAATGCAAAAACAGAGGTTTTCATTTAGGCGCACATTTAATTATTGGTTTACCTGGAGAAACTAAAGAAGATTTATTAAACCATGCAATAGAGGTTTCTAAGTTACCAATAAACACCTTAAAACTGCATCATTTACAGATTGTAAAACAATCTATAATGGCGTCACAATACAAAAGAAACCCAGAAGATTTTGATCTTTTTACTTCAGAAAGTTATATTAAATTTATATCTGAATTTGTTTCAATATTAAGACCAGATATTATTTTGGAACGCTTTATAAGTCAGGCTCCTTCTCATTTATTAATTGCCCCAAATTGGAACGGACTTAAAAACTTTGAGATTGTTTCTAAAATTGATAAACAAATGGAACTAGAAAATACTTGGCAAGGAAAAAACTACATCAACAATGAACTTTAGAAAAGCAACAGAAAACGATATTTTTATAATCGTAGAAATGATGGCTGATGATATACTCGGCAAAAAAAGAGAAAACCTTCAAGATCCTTTACCTATTTCATATATAAATGCTTTTAAAAAAATAGATACTGATGAAAACCAAGAACTTATTGTTCTGGAAAATGAAAAACTTGAAATTATTGGAACATTACAATTATCATTTATTCAATATATTTCTTATTGTGGCGGAATTAGAGCTCAAATAGAAAATGTGTTCATCAGAAAAGAGCAAAGAGGACTCGGAATCGGTAAAAAAATGTTTGAATGGGCAATAAACAGAGCTAAAGAAAAAAATGCACACATGGTGCAATTAACCTCTGATAAAAAAAGACCTAGAGCAATTAAATTTTACGAAAACCTAGGTTTTAAAGCAACTCACGAAGGAATGAAATTACACTTTTAATTCACAAAAAATAACAATGTAAATACAAAAAGGCTTCCAAAATTGGAAGCCTTTTTATAATATCTCAACTTTACATTTTATCCAATAACTATAAACATTCTTGATAATTAGAACCTCTTTTAAATAAACGTCCTGTAGAACCATCTCTAGTACGAATCGCAATAGTATTATTGCAAGTAAAACTAAGTTCATAAATAAATACATTCCCAAAATGTTGATCAACAGTGAACAAATTTCCTGTAATGGTATAATCAAATGTTCCCGGAATAGGTTCTGCATCAAAAACACTATCTACTCCATAATACGTAAATTGCTTGCCATCCTTAAAAGTGTATAATACTCTATCTTCAAAACCCTCTAAAAGCCACTCGCTACTTTCTAATAAGGCAACTTTTTGCTCAATGGTTAATTCTGCAGATATAACTTCTTTTTCATCTTCACAACTAGAAAAGCCAATTGCTAAAAATAGTGTGATGGCATAGATAAATTGTTTGCTCAAATTCTTCATGTTTACGTTTGTTTTTGTTGTTAAATTTCTTCCACAAAGAAAAGAGATTTGTTTTCTTATACCCAAAAAAGTTGGTCGAAAGAGCATAAATAGCGTCTAAAAAGGAAAAATCGCATTTAAAAAAAAGCTATTTATTCTAAACTAGCGCCACTTGTAGCCATACGTCTATCAATTTTACGCATTAAACCTTGCAACACTTTTCCTGGGCCAACTTCTATAAATTCTGTTGCGCCATCAGCAATCATTGCTTGTATCGATTGCGTCCATTTTACAGGCGCCGTTAACTGAAGCATTAAGTTTTTCTTAATTTCATCAGGATTTGTAACAGCACTTGCAGTTACATTTTGATACACCGGGCAAGTTGGTTCGCTAAAAACAGTTGCTTCTATGGCTGCTGCTAACTCTTCTCTTGCAGGTTCCATCATTGGTGAGTGAAATGCACCTCCAACTGGTAACAATACCGCCATTTTTGCACCTTTTTCTTTTAAGATTTCACAGGCTTTTTCTACCGCTTCAATTTCTCCAGAAATTACTAATTGCCCCGGACAATTGTAATTTGCAGCAACAACGATTCCGTCAATGGCAGCACAAACCTCTTCCACGATAGCATCTTCTAAACCAATAATCGCAGCCATAGTAGATGGTGCAATTTCACACGCTTTTTGCATTGCTAAAGCTCTTTGTGAAACCAATTTCAATCCGTCTTCAAAAGTTAAAACTCCGTTTGCAACGAGTGCCGAAAGTTCTCCTAAAGAATGACCCGCAACCATTTCTGGCTGAAAAGAATCCCCTAAAACCTTTGCTAAAATTACCGAATGCAAAAAGATTGCTGGTTGTGTAACTTTCGTTTCTTTTAATTGTTCCGCAGTTCCTTCAAACATAATATCTGTGATGTGAAACCCCAAAATCTTGTTTGCTTTTTCAAATAACTCTTGGGCTAAACTAGATTTTTCGTATAAATCCAATCCCATTCCTGTAAATTGTGCTCCTTGTCCTGGAAAAATATATGCTTTCATGTAATTTTGTTTAATTGTTGTTTTGTTTAACTGTATAACTGAGTGCAAAAATAATGATTTTTATTTGAAGCTATTTCCTGCTTTCCACTATATCTTTTTTGTAAAAACAAAAAAGGATGCCGTTTCAATCAGGGCTAAGTTTGTTTAATAATTTTATTAAAATGTAAAACAAAAAAGAATATTTAGTAATTTTGTATGATGGAAAAAAAAGACAAACAAGCAGCAGATAGTATTTATTTAATTCTTGCTGCATTATTTATAGCTTCTTTGGTTGCATCCAATTTAATTTTTCAAAAATTCTTTTATTGGGAACCTTTTGGCATCTATCGTTTTGAAATTTCTGTTGGAATTTTACCGTATCCAATTACATTTTTAATTACAGATATTTTATCAGAAATATATGGAAAGAAAAAAGCGAATCAAGTTGTAATTGCAGGAATCTTTGCTTCCTTTTTTTCAATGTTTATTATTTTAATTGCAGATTTTACTCCTGCCATAGACAATTCTCCAATTAATGATAAAATTTTCCATCAAGTTTTTGGTTTATCGCCATTGGCCGTTTTTGCATCCATGATGGCGTATTTATTTGCACAATTTATAGATATCAGAATATTTCATTTCTGGAAAAAACTAACCAATGGAAAACATTTATGGCTGCGAAATAATTTTTCCACATTTGCATCTCAATTTATTGATACTTTTACCGTGGTTTTTTTATTGTGCTCTTTTAAAATTTTACCTTGGTCTATTTTTACAAGTCTTTTAATAAGTGGTTTTCTTTTTAAAGTAATTATCGCTGTTTTAGATACTCCTGTTTTATACGGAGCAGTTTTTCTTTTTAGAAAAAGATTCAACTTAAAGGTTGGTGAAGAAATTTTAGACTAATTTTTGTAATTAACTCAAACAAGCTTCGTCTATAGAAGTAGAAATGAACAAAAGAATGAAAAAAATAGGTTTAGTATTGATTGCCATTTTATTGGTATCGCAAGTAAAAGCACAAACTGCTGTTTTTAATGATGTATTGCAAAAACATGTTTCCAAAGACGGAATTGTAGATTACAAATCTTTCAAAAATGACGAGGCTAAATTAGATAGTTTCATTTCTTATTTACAAAAAACTTCGCCAGACAATTCTTGGTCAGAAAACAAACAAAAAGCTTTTTGGATAAACGCTTACAACGCATATACGATCAAAATAATTTTAGAAAATTATCCATTAAAATCTATTTTAGACATCAAACAAGATGACAAAACCGCTTGGAAAATCCCTTTTGCGAAAGTGGGTGGTAAAACCTATACGCTAGATTTTATAGAACATGAAATTTTACGAAAAAACTTTTCGGACCCAAAAATTCATGTGGGTGTAAATTGTGCTTCTGGCTCTTGTCCTAAATTAGGCAATTTGGCTTTTACAGAAGAAAATGTAGAAACTGAATTAACGCGTTTAATGAAAGATTTTATCAACGATGCATCAAGAAATAAAATCTCTGAAAAGAAAATTCAAATTTCTGAAATATTTAATTGGTTTAAAGAAGATTTTACTAAAAACGGTTCGGTTATCGACTTTTTAAACAACTATTCAGAAACTGAAATCAGCCCAAAAGCTAAAATTAGTTACTTAAAATACGATTGGACTTTAAACGGAAAATAGTACTTTTATTTTTCATCCAAAATAAACAAAAAACAAATGTCAAAAAACTATTATGACGCTGCCGATTTAAGAAAATTCGGAAAAATAACAGAATGGAGCGAAGAACTTGGAAACAAATTTTTTGATTACTACGGAAAAGTGTTTGAAGAAGGCGCGTTAACCGCCCGTGAAAAATCTTTAATTGCTTTGGCTGTTGCACACACAGAACAATGTCCGTATTGTATAGACGCGTACACAAAAGATGGTTTGCAACGCGGAATTACCAAAGAACAAATGATGGAAGCAATTCATGTTGGTGCAGCAATTAAAAGCGGCGCAACGTTGGTTCACGGAGTTCAAATGATGAATAAAGTAAATAAACTTGACGGATAAAAGTTAGCAGAATTCAGTTGCAGTATTCCGTTAAGCGTCTACTGTAAACTGAGACTGTAAACTGTAAACTTATAAAATGGCTACAAAATCATTAAAAGCAAGAAATAACGATATTGCAAATACTGCTCGTCAGATGGAAATTCTTTCTAATGGAATTTTTGCTGATGGAGAATTACCAACTTTTGCTGCTAAAATTAAAGAAACCAATCAGTTTCCTTTACGTCCCAAAAAACTAGAAATTCTACAGATTAACTTGGGCTACATGTGTAATCAAGTTTGTGAACATTGCCATGTAGATGCAGGTCCAGATCGTAAAGAAATTATGACCATCGAAACCATGAATGAATGTTTAGAGGTCATCAAAAAAACAGAAGCCCACACCTTAGATTTAACGGGTGGAGCGCCAGAAATGAATCCTAATTTTAGGTGGTTTGTAGAAGAAGCATCCAAAGCCGGAATTAAAGATTTTATTGTGCGTTCTAACTTAACAATTATTAGAGCGAATAAAAAATACCACGATTTACCTGAATTCTTTAAAAAACACAATGTACATGTAGTGTCATCAATGCCACATTGGACTCGTGGAAAAACAGATAAACAACGTGGAGATGGTGTTTTTGATAAATCTATAAAAGCGTTGCAAGAATTAAATGCAGTTGGTTATGGAGTGCCCGGTTCTGATTTAAAATTAGATTTGGTATATAATCCTTCAGGAGCATTTTTACCTGGAGATCAAATGGCGCTAGAAAATGATTTCAAAAAAGCGTTAAAAAAAGATTTTGATATCGATTTTCATAGTTTATTTGCCATTACAAATTTACCAATTAGCCGATTTTTAGATTATTTAATTGCATCAGAAAACTACGAAGATTATATGTATAATTTAGTAGAAGCATATAATCCTGTTGCTGTAGAAAATGTAATGTGTACCAATACCCTTTCGGTAAGTTGGGACGGCAATTTATACGACTGTGATTTTAATCAGATGCTAAACCTAAAAGTTGCGAGTACCGTAAAACACATTTCTGAATACAACGAAGAGTTGTTGCAAGACAGAAATATTATCATCAATCAACATTGTTATGGTTGTACTGCTGGCGCAGGAAGTAGCTGCCAAGGAGTTGTAGCGTAAAGCCCCTTTGTCTTTCAGACATTTCCCCAAAGGGGAAAACTGAGTGACAATAGTGAGGAAAAATAGAAAAATAAAATACACGAACTATTAGTGAATTCGTGACTAATTTAAAAAAAATATGAGTTATTTAGAAACTACACATAATGTATATAAAGAAGCAGCTTTAACGCCAGATGTTGGACTTTGCTGTACTACAAATCCTATTTGGGAATTACCAGGATTAAAAATCCCTAGAATTATGCAAGAAATGAATTACGGTTGTGGTTCTACAGTGCATGCTAGAGATTTAACCAACAATCCAAAAATGCTATATGTTGGTGTTGGAGGCGGAATGGAATTATTGCAATTTTCTTATTTTAACAGAAATAAAGGCGGCGTTATTGGTTTAGATGTTGTTGATGAAATGTTAGAAGCGTCTCGCAAAAATTTTAAAATTGCAGAAGAACAAAACGATTGGTTTAAAAGCGATTTTGTGGATTTACGCAAAGGTGATGCCATGGATTTACCAGTAGAAAGTAATTCTATTGATGTGGCTGCTCAGAATTGTTTGTTCAATATTTTTAAATCGGATGATTTGAAAAAAGCGATTGCAGAAATGTACCGTGTTTTAAAACCTCATGGAAAATTGGTAATGAGCGACCCAACTTGCGAGCAAGAAATGAATGACGAATTGCGTAATGATGATCGTTTGCGTGCTTTGTGCTTAAGCGGAAGTTTATCTATTGCAGATTATGTAAAAGCATTAACCGATGCTGGTTTTGGTACGATTGAAATTAGAGCAAGAAAACCATATAGAATTTTAGATCCTAAAAATTATCCAACAGACGAATTAATTTATATAGAATCTATTGAAGTTGCTGCCATAAAAGACCCAATGCCAGCAGACGGACCTTGTATTTTTACAGGTAGAGCGGCTATTTATTATGGTGATGAAGATTATTTTGATGATGGATTAGGGCATGTTTTATTAAAAAATCAGCCTTTGGCAATTTGCGATAAAACGACTGCTGCTTTGCAAGCTTTGGGTAGAGATGATATTTTCTTTTCAGAATCTACGTTTCATTATGATGGTGGTGGATGTTGTTAGCCATTTAAAGTCTTTGCGAGTTTACGAAGCAATCTTTTTGTTAAAATAACGCTTATGAAAAAAATACTTTTACTTTTTATACTGATAAGTTCAGTTTCTTTTGGACAAAAGAAACTGGATAAATTATTGAACAAATTCAACAAGAATAATGTTCCTTATATTTCTGTAGATAGTTTATCATCAGAAAAAAAGAAGGCAATTTTATTGGATGCTAGAGAAACCAAAGAGTACAACGTTAGTCATTTAAAGGATGCTATTTGCGTTGGCTATGATCATTTTGATGTTACACAAACTATAGCAAAACTTCCAACAGATAAAAATGCCAAAATTGTGGTGTATTGTTCTTTAGGAATTCGCTCTGAAATTGTTGCTGATAAATTGATAAAAGCGGGCTATACCAATGTGTATAATTTATACGGAGGAATTTTTGAATGGAAAAACAACAATTTTCAGGTTATGGATACTTTAGGAAATACCACCGAAAAAGTGCATACGTTTAATGAAGATTGGAGTAAATGGCTTACAAAGGGAGAGAAAGTGTATGAGTAAGTTTGCAGTGTTCAGTGGCAGTGTTCAGTAACAGTAAGCAGTTGCAGTATTCAGTTTATATTGTTGTAAACAAAAACAGTTTTTAGTTTTTAGTACCAACTCAATTAAAAAGCACAAATGTCATTTCGACGATAGAAGAAATCTCTTTTTAATCGAAAGATTCCTCAATCGTTCCTCATTTCGGAATGACAAAATTAAAAAAAATGAATAAAAATCTTTTATTAATTTTCACTCGAAATCCTGAATTAGGAAAAGTAAAAACGCGTTTGGCAAAAACGGTTGGCGATGAAACTGCTTTAGAAATTTATAAATTCTTACTTCAAAAAACACGTACCGTTTCATCAAAAGTAACCTCAGATAAAGCGGTCTATTATTCCGTTAAAATTAGAGAACATGATCTATGGGATGCCAACAGCTATCAAAAACACCAACAAGTTGGCGAGGATTTAGGTATTAGAATGTGCAATGCTTTTAAAAACGGATTTGAAGCTGGTTATGAGAAAGTGCTCATTATTGGGAGCGATTTACACGACTTAACCACTGAAAATATAGAAACCGCTTTTAACGAATTAGACACCAATGATATTGTTCTTGGACCGGCAGAAGATGGTGGTTATTATTTATTAGGGATGAAATCGTTGCAAGAAAACATCTTCCACAATAAAAAATGGGGAACAGCAACGGTTCGGAAAGATACCTTAGCTGATTTAAAAGATAAAAAAGTACATTTGTTACACGAATTAAATGATGTTGATGTTTTTGAAGATATTGAACATCATCCTGCATTTCAACAATTTTTAAAATAATGAAACAACAACACTTACAAGAAACCATCGATTTCTTAAAGTCAAACGGAATTACAAATCCAGAAATAGGCATTGTTTTAGGAACGGGCTTAGGAAAACTAGTCAATGAAATTTCTATTGAAAAAGAAATTGCGTATTCAGAAATTCCGAATTTCCCTGTGGCAACAGTAGAATTTCATTCGGGAAAATTAATTTACGGAGAATTGTCTGGCAAAAAAGTGCTTGTTATGGCTGGCAGATTTCATTTGTATGAAGGCTACAATGCTTGGGAAGTAACGTACGGAATTAGAACCATGCATGGTTTAGGAATTAAAAATTTACTGATTTCGAACGCTGCCGGAGCCATTAATCTATCTTACAAAAAAGGCGATTTAATGTTGATTAACGACCATATTAATTTACAAGGAAGTTCTCCATTGGCTTTTAACGGCGCTAATAAGTTTGGGAATATTTTTGCGGATATGTTAGCACCTTATTCAGAAGAAATCAATCAAAAAATAAAAGATATTGCCACAAAAAATAACATTCTTTTGCATGAAGGTGTATACACAAGTGTTTTAGGACCTCAACTAGAAACAAGA
The DNA here is from genome assembly GCA_030731625.1 of Polaribacter sp. GTDB lineage: Bacteria > Bacteroidota > Bacteroidia > Flavobacteriales > Flavobacteriaceae > Polaribacter. The sequence goes on from JANQTQ010000180.1 coordinate 13,431, forward strand.
GCAGAATACAGAATGTTGCAAATTTTAGAAACAGATGCGGTTGGAATGAGCACAGTTCCTGAAGTTATTGTGGCGAAACAATTAAATTTACCTTGTGCTGCTATTTCTGTTTTAACGGATGAATGTGATCCGAAGAATTTACATCCTGTAGATATCGCAGAAATTATTGCCATCGCTGGTACAGCAGAGCCTAAAATGATTACACTTTTTAAAGAAGTGATTACACTTTTATAGTGTAGAGAATTTTAAAGAAAACGAATTGTATGAAAAAGTTATCGGTACTACTACTTTGTCTATCATTATTTTCCTGTAAATCAAGCTTTTCACAGGTTGATGAACATCCTATTGCGAAAACAAAATCAAACGAAATAAAAGCCCGACTTATTATTTGTACTGGCTTATCAGAAAAAAATATCCCTCTAGACAATTTAAACGAAATTACTGTAAATGAGGGTGGTAAAATATATCTTTATGTAAAATGGTTTAACTTACACAAAGGTAGTTTTACCACTTCTATGGAAATTTTAGATGAAAACGACACCTATTTATCTCAAAGTAGCAACTATAAATTTAAAGCTTCTAGAAAAACACATAATACTTGGAGTTCTAGAACATTTAGAGAGGTATTTATCCCTGCAGGAACTGTAAAATTTAGAATTATTTTGGATTCTAAAATAATTTTAGAAAGAAAAGTAAACGTTACCTATGTAGAAAAACCTTAATACGCTCAATGAGAACTTGCTTGTTCTTATTAATAATTCTGAATTCCTAAA
>JANQTQ010000181.1:0-8172 GCA_030731625.1 Polaribacter sp.
CTGCGAGATGTGTATAAGAGACAGGTATATCCCTCTATATTCATAGCCCAACATTTCATTAAAAGTATCATTGTTTGCTTTGGATATTTCAATAATTTTATTGGAGTAATAAATACCACTATCTTTTTTTTCTGTGATCGCTTCCCAAGCTTTATCTGAATATTTTTGTAGTAATTTTTTATAAACTTTTTCTTGCGAAAAGTTGTTTGGAATATTTATAAAGAATGATAATAATAAAATAAATGAAAGCTTATCTTTAAAATATTTTGACACTAATCTTTTAGCAAAAATTTCTATTAGTAGCATGTAATTTTTTATCATTAATAAAATAATTTTTACTAAAGATAAATATATTATATAATTTAATGTAAAATAATTTGTGTAATTGACTATAAATAAGGTGTAATTGGTTACTTTATCATTTAAAACTGTATTCCTTTTTCAACATCCTTTTCTCCTCTTTTTACAATAACTTTACTTTTATCACCTTCTTTAAAAACCGATAAAGCTCTCATATAACTCATCATGTCAACAACAGCACTGTCGCCTAATTGTATTACAATATCCCCTTTTTGTAAACCTGCTTTTTGTGCTGGTTTATCTTCAGATATGCCATCAATTCGCATTCCTTTTCCGTCAAACATATAATCAGGAATTACACCCATTCCAACTTTAAATCTTGGAGTTTCTTCACTTTCATTTTTAGTTTTTCTAAAAGGTAATTTTCCATTATCATCTAAATCAGTAATAATGTTAAAGATGTAATCAGCAATTAAATACATTCCTTCATAATTCAATTTCTCAGAATCATCACCTGGTTTGTGATAATCTTCATGCTGACCCGTAAAAAAGTGTAAAACTGGCATATCGTTTAAATAAAAACTAGTGTGATCACTTGGTCCAACACCAGATTCTTGCTGAATTAATTTAAACTTATCATTATGAGATTGTAAAGTTTGTTTAAATATTGGCGAAGTTCCTGTGCCATAAACCGCTAAAGCAGCATCCTTTTTTAAACGACCAACCATATCCATGTTAATCATATACGATACTTTTTTAGTGTCTATTGTTGGATTTTTTACAAAATAATTAGAACCTAATAAACCCATTTCTTCTCCAGAAAAAGTGATAAAAAGATAATTATTTTTGGTGTTTTTTCCTTTTAATTTTGAAGCTAAGTTTAGTAAGATAGCAACTCCAGAAGCATTGTCATCTGCACCGTTATGAATTGCTTTTATAGAATCTCTATATAAAGAACCTTCGCCACCAAAACCTAAATGATCAAAATGAGCGCCAATAATTACGGTATTTTCTGCTTTATTATCAATAAAACCAATTACATTATTTCCTGTAATTGTGCCATCGCCATTTACATCAAATTTAACTTCATCATGCGGATTCGTTTTTGGTTTAAAAGTAAAAGGTTGTAGGTAACTTTCTGTCCCTTTTGGTGTTAACGCCAATTCTTCAAATCTTTTTACAATATAATCTGCGGCAGCTTTTTCTCCTTTTGTACCAGTTTGTCTACCTTCTAATAAGTCTGATGCCAAAAATGTTACATCTTCTTTTATTCTAGTTTCTTGATTAATAGATTCTTTACAAGAAATAAAAAAACTTAAAAAGATTAAAAATAGGATGTTTCTCATGATGATAAATATTAATTTTGCAAAATTAGAGAATTATTATCACTTACCGAAAACTATAAAAAATGAAATTTAAAATACTTTTTTTACTGCTGATAGCTGTTTCAATTACAGCTTGTAAAAACAATAAAAAAAACACTGCTGATAGCACTTCTGATGAAATCAAATCGCAGAAAGATTCATTGATTTACCCAGAGGAAGTTCATTTTAAATCGTTAAAGCAAGTTACTTTTGGAGGCGATAATGCAGAAGCATATTGGAGTTTTAATGATCAACAACTTGTTTTTCAATCAAACAATAAAAATTGGGGGTTGTCTTGTGATCAAATGTTTTTAATGAATGCTGATGAAACTTTTAAAGACGCTAAACCACCAATGATTTCAACAGGTTTAGGTCGTACAACTTGTGCGTACTTTTTACCAGACAACAAACACATCATTTATGCGTCTACACATTTAGTTGATAAAGAATGTCCGGAGGTTCCTTTGCGCAAAAACGGAAAATATATTTGGCCTGTTTATGATAGTTTCGATATTTTTGTAGCAGATTTAAAAGGAAATATTGTAAAACAATTAACTAATGAAAAAGGGTATGATGCAGAACCAACAGTGTCTCCTAAAGGAGATAAAATTGTTTTTACATCTACTAGAAGCGGCGATTTAGAATTGTATACCATGAATATTGATGGAACGGATGTAAAACAAATTACAGACGAACTTGGGTATGATGGCGGTGCATTCTTCTCTCCAGACGGAACAAAAATTATATTTCGTTCTTCGAGACCAAAAACACAAGAAGCTATAAAAGCTTATAAAGATTTATTGGCAGAAGGCTTGGTTGAACCAACAGAAATGGAATTATATATTTGTAATGCTGATGGTTCTGAACTTCGTCAATTAACAGATTTAGGAAACGCAAATTGGAGTCCGTTTTTTCATCCATCAGGAAAAAAGATTCTATTTTCATCAAATTTTGAAGCAGAAAGAGGCTTTCCTTTTAACTTATATATGATTGATTTAGATGGTAAAAATTTAGAAAGAGTTACGCACGGTGAAACTTTTGATGCTTTCCCAGTGTTTTCTAATGATGGAAAAAAATTGGTTTTTTCATCAAACAGAAATAATGGCGGAGGACGTGATACAAATCTTTTTATAGCAGAATGGCAAGATTAATTGATTTGGAAGGATTTTAGAAAAGTAAATTTTAAGAAACAACAATAATTTTAAACAAACGATGAGCACTAACAATAATTTAATCAGAAAAATTAGAATTTTAATAACTAATCAGTTTGATACACCAGAGGAAGCTTTAGACTTTTTTGATTCTAAAAGTGAAGGAAGGTTTAGAAAAACCGAAATAAAGAAAATATTAAGACTTGCGGCAGAAACAGGTTTTATAAAAGGGATTGTAGCCCAAGAAATATTAAAAGGTTATGACAAGCCAAGCGATGATACCATAAACTGGGAAGAGTTAAAGTCGCTGATTTCTGATTTAGAAAACGAAATGTAAATAAATACAATTTTTATTTAAAAGCACACTGTTTTTCATTGTGCTTTTTTTTATTTGTAAAGGTCTGTAAATAGTATACCTTTGTAGGTTAAACGCAGTTAGAAAACGAAGCATGAAGAATATTAGAAACTTTTGCATTATCGCACACATTGATCATGGAAAAAGTACGTTGGCAGATAGACTGTTAGATTTTACTGGCACTGTAACCTCTCGCGAAAAAAAGGAACAGTTATTAGATAGTATGGATTTAGAACGCGAACGCGGAATAACCATTAAATCTCATGCCATTCAAATGGATTATATCCATAATGGAGAAATGTATACGTTAAATTTAATTGATACTCCGGGTCACGTAGATTTCTCTTACGAAGTTTCTAGATCAATTGCAGCTTGCGAAGGTGCTTTACTAATTGTAGACGCAGCGCAAAGTATACAAGCGCAAACAATCTCTAACTTATATTTGGCTTTAGAGAACGACTTAGAAATTATTCCTATTTTAAATAAAGTAGATTTACCTTCTGCAAATCCAGAAGAAGTAACAGACGATATTGTAGATTTATTAGGCTGTAATGCAGATGACGTAATTCATGCAAGTGGAAAAACAGGTTTTGGCGTAGAAAATATTTTAGAAGCAATTATTAATAAAATTCCAGCTCCAAAAGGAGATCCAGATGCGCCATTACAAGCGTTAATTTTTGATTCTGTTTATAATTCTTATAGAGGTATTGAAACTTATTTTAGAGTTTTTAATGGCGAAATAAAAAAAGGACAAGAAATTAAATTTATGGCAACAGGCAGAAATTATTTTGCTGATGAAGTTGGTACTTTAAAACTAAATCAAGTTGTCAAAAAATCTGTTAAAACAGGTGATGTTGGTTATTTAATTACAGGAATTAAAACTGCAAAAGAAGTAAAAGTTGGTGATACAATTACAGATTTTGTAAATCCAACAAAAGAAAGAATTGATGGTTTTGAAGATGTTAAACCAATGGTTTTCGCAGGTATTTATCCTGTAGATACAGAAGATTACGAAGAATTGCGTAATTCTATGGAAAAACTGCAATTAAATGATGCTTCTTTGGTTTTTCAACCAGAAAGTTCTGCAGCGTTAGGTTTTGGTTTTCGTTGTGGATTTTTAGGAATGTTACACATGGAAATTATTCAAGAACGTTTAGAACGTGAGTTTAACATGACTGTGATTACAACAGTACCAAACGTTTCTTATCACGCGTACACAAAGAAAAATCCAGAAGAAATAATCATCTTAAATAACCCAACAGATTTACCAGATCCATCAAGATTAGATAGAGTAGAAGAGCCATTTATTAAAGCTTCCATTATTACAAAATCAGATTTTGTGGGTACAGTAATGAGTTTGTGTATAGAAAAACGTGGACAAATTGTTAATCAAACGTATTTAACTACAGAAAGAGTTGAGTTAATTTTTGAAATGCCTTTAGCAGAAATTGTATTCGATTTTTATGATCGATTAAAAACGGTTTCTAAAGGATACGCTTCTTTCGATTATCATCCAATTGGTATGAGAGAATCTAAATTAGTTCGTGTAGATATTTTATTAAACGCACAACCTGTTGATGCACTTTCTGCTTTATTACATGCAGATAATGCCTATTTTATAGGTAAAAAAATAGTTGAAAAACTAAAAGAATTAATACCAAGACAACAGTTTGATATTCCTATTCAAGCAGCAATTGGAGCAAAAATTATTGCCAGAGAAACTACAAAAGCTTTACGTAAAGACGTAACAGCAAAATGTTATGGAGGAGATATTTCTCGTAAACGTAAACTGTTAGAAAAGCAGAAAAAAGGGAAGAAAAGAATGCGTCAAGTTGGTAATGTAGAAATTCCACAAGAAGCTTTTATGGCAGTTTTAAAACTGAATGATTAAAAGGATGAATAAAAATCAAATTATTGGCTTATTATTGGCAATTATTGGAGTAACGTTAGGTTTACTTTGGGAAAAACCTGAATATGCGGATGTTTTAGACTTTTTATTTGGTGTTCTTACAGCTATTGGATTAAGTATGGTTTTGAAATTTTTACCCATAAAAAGAAAGAAAAAAACAGATTCATAAATTTAATATTTAGATTTCATAATACATAAAGAAACCTTTTTGATAAATCAAGAAGGTTTTTTTTTGAAGCTATTTCCAGCTTTCACTACTCATTTTTTTGTAAAACAAATAAAAGCTCAAACCGAGAGCTTGTTTTGAGTGTAGTAGAAAGGTTTAGTCTGGGCTAGGCTTGGATGCAAACCATTTTCATATTCAATAAAAAAAAGTACGAATCAACTTTTAAAATAAAATATATCGTTTTTTAACCAAAATAATGAAACAAAAAAAATACTCTCAATTTTCATCAAGAGTACTTTTAACTATTTTATTTTAAAAGAAAGAGATGTAAAAAACAGCTAACTTGCTTAATCTCTGCTACCTAAAACTTGTAGCGCATAATATAAAAGCATTGCTAAAGAACCTAAAGCGGCAACTAAATACGTTCTTGCAGCCCATTTTAAGGCATCTTTAGATCCTGCTAATTCTTCTCTAGAAACCATGTTTTTGTTTTCTAACCAAGCCAACGCTCTGTTACTTGCGTCATACTCTACAGGTAAAGTTATAAAGCTAAAAACAGTACCTAACGCCATAAATACTAAACCAGCAACTGCAATTATAAAACCAATTCCAGATTGTCCACCAGCAGCACCTAAAATAAGGCCTCCAATTACCATCCATTGAGAAAAGTTTGAAGTAAGACTTACAATTGGAACTAATTTTGAACGCATCGTTAACCATTCATACGCTTTTGCATGTTGTACAGCATGGCCGCATTCATGCGCAGAAACAGCAGCAGCAGCAGCATTCCTTTGGTTGTAAACAGCTTCACTTAAATTTACAGTTTTGTCTGTAGGGTTATAATGATCTGTTAATCTTCCTGGAGTAGAAATTACTTTTACATCATAAATTCCGTGATCTGCCAACATTTTTTCTGCAATTTGCGCACCAGTTAAACCATTTCTTAGCTCAATTTCAGAATATTTTTTAAATTTCTTTTTTAAAGTATTACTCACTAGCCAGCTCACCAAAGAGATTGCGCCAATTAAAATATAAAATCCTATCATAATATATACTGTTTTAAAATTTTAGTTCATTTTTGTTCGATAAATTTACAACATAAATTATTCCATTTTTAATTAGGATTAAAAAAATGTCAAAATGTCAAAAAAACCAAACATCTTAATAGTATATACAGGAGGAACCATCGGAATGATTAAAGACTATAAAACAAATGCACTAAAAGCATTTGATTTTAGTAGAATTCTTGAGAAAATTCCAGAATTAGAGCAACTCAACTGTGTCATAAAAAGTGTTTCTTTTGATATTCCTATCGATTCATCAAATATGAATACACAATATTACAAGGATATTGTAGAGATTATAGAAAGAAATTATATTGACTTTGATGGATTTGTGATTTTAACAGGTTCAGACACGATGTCGTATACCTCATCTGCCATTAGTTTTATGATAGAAAATTTGCAGAAGCCAATCATATTTACGGGTTCTCAATTACCAATAGGGGATTTAAGAACAGATGCAAAAGAAAATTTAATTACCTCTATAGAGATTGCAAGTGCAACTAAAAAAGGGAAACCAATTATTTCTGAAGTTTGTTTGTATTTTGAATACAAGTTGTATAGAGCAAATAGAACTACAAAAATAAATGCAGAACAATTTGAAGCATTTTCATCAATGAATTATCCTCCGTTAGCAGAAAGTGGTGTGCATTTAAATTTTAGTGAGCATTATATTTATCAGCCTTCTGAAGAAAAAAAGGAATTAATTATCAGAAAAAATCTTGTAACTGATATTTTAATTTTGAAATTATTTCCTGGGATAACCCAGAAAGTTGTTAAAAGTGTTTTAAATACTATAGATTTAAAAGGAGTAATCCTTGAAACGTATGGTTCTGGAAATGCACCAAATGAAATTTGGTTTTTAGACTTAATAAAAGAGGCAATTTCTAGAAATATAAGAATTATTAACGTTACTCAATGTGCTGGTGGAAATGTGGTTCAAGGTCATTACGAAACGAGTGTTACGTTAAAACAGATAGGAGTTATTAGCGGAAAAGATATCACAACAGAGTCTGCAGTGGCTAAATTGATGTATTTATTAAATGAAAATTTAAACTTACATGATTTTACTCTGTACTTTGAAAAACCATTAAGAGGCGAGATTTCTGGCAAATAAGGGTCGGTAATCCAAGTGATTTACCAAAAAATAAAGATTTGTCTAGTAAAACTGAATAAAAAACGCAAATTGCTTAAAAAAAATTTTTTTATGCTTGACATTTTTTGTTACTTGGCAGTCTCAATTATAGAGGTGTAAAGATTCTTAAAAACTAATTAAATATTAAGTGTTTTAAATTTTCTTTATTTGGGATGAATATTATATCTTTAACCCGTTAACTATTAAAAATTAATTTATATCTAAGATGAAAAAAGTAGTAAATGTCTTATCTGTAACAGGATTAATGTTTTTTGGAGCTATTCAATCAACTTTCGCTCAAGAAGCAGCGGCAACAGAAGCAAAAACGTTTCACCAAGTCTTAAAGCAAAACTTTATAGATGGTGGCCCAGGATTCATGGGAATTGTATTAGTAGCTTTAATCTTAGGATTAGCGATAGCTATTGAAAGAATTATTTATTTAAACATGGCAACAACTAATACTAAAAAATTATTAGCAAGTGTAGATGACGCCCTAAGTTCAGGTGGTGTAGAAGCTGCAAAAGAAGTTTGTAGAAATACAAAAGGACCAGTTGCATCTATTTTTTATCAAGGATTAGATAGATTAGACGAAGGTGTAGAAGAAGCTGAAAAAGCAGTTGTTTCTTATGGAGGTGTTCAAATGGGACAATTAGAGAAAAATGTTTCTTGGATTTCATTATTTATTGCACTTGCACCAAGGGTAGGTTTCATGGGAACTGTAAGTGGTATGA
>JANQTQ010000181.1:8182-13984 GCA_030731625.1 Polaribacter sp.
ATTTAATGATATTGCAGTTGCAAATGATATTTCTCCCGCGGTTGTAGCAGGTGGTATTAAAATTGAATTATTAACAACAGTATATGGTCTTATTGTGGCTATTATACTTCAGATTTTTTATAATTATATCGTTGCAAAAATCGATGGAATTGTAAACAGTATGGAAGATGCGTCTATCTCATTGGTAGATTTATTAGTAAAGTATAAAAAATAAAATTCAATATGAAAAGTAATAAAATTTTAAATATTTTAATTGCTGCCATTGCTTTTATTGGAGGTATTCTTTTTATAAGAGTTCTTATGGAAGATGCTCAAGCAATAGAAGAAAGCGTAGACTTACAAAATAGTTTAGTAAGTCCATTGATCTCTTTCTCTTATTGGTTATGTATAGCAGCTATTTTAATAACTATTGGACTCGCTTTAATGAGTTTAATTAGAAACCCAGAAAATTTAAAGAAAACTTTAGGAGGATTAGCTGTATTAGCTGTTCTTTTATTGGTAGCTTATTTCTTGTCAGACAGTAATGCGGTTTATAACTCTGCAGGAGGAATAGAAGCAGGAGGAGAAGCAGGATCTGCAATTAATCGTTGGGTAGGAGCAGGAATATGGTATAGTATTATCTTAGGTAGTATCGCTGGTTTATTCTTTGTTTGGGATTTAGTAAAAGGATTAATCAAATAATAAAAACATGGCAAGAAGAGAAAATCCAGAAATTAACGCAGGTTCTATGGCAGACATTGCTTTTCTGTTATTAATTTTCTTCTTAGTAACAACGACAATGAATGTAGATTCAGGTGTCTCTAAGAAGTTATCAGAAAAACCGCCAGCAGATTATGTTCCTCCTATTATTAAAGAGAAAAATATATTTGTGGTTCTTATAAACAGAAACAATGAGTTACTTGTTGAAGAACAGAGAATGGATGTTAAAGATTTAAAACAAGCTGCTATTGATTTTATAGACAATGGTGGGGGAATAGGAAATGCATCTGAAGATGGTGCTCCAGGCGCTGCTTGTGATTACTGTGAAGGTGAGCGTAGTGAATCTTCATCAGATCATCCAAACAAAGCAATTATATCTGTTCAAAGTGATAGAGGTACAGAATATGGTACTTATATTAAAGTTCAAAATGAACTTCTTAGAGCATATACGGATCTTAGAAATAGGTTGTCTAGAAAACGTTATGGTATGTCATTTGATGAGCTTGAAGAAGCTTATGATGCTGATAAAACTAATGAAGTTTTAAAGAAAAAAGTTGAAGATATTAGAACAGCATATCCTCAAATTATTTCTGATGCAGAACCAACATCATAATTAAATTAAAATATAACATATGTCTAAATTTAGAAAGAAGAAAAAAGGAATGCCAGCTGTAAATACTGCGGCTTTACCGGATATCGTTTTTATGTTATTATTCTTTTTCATGGTTACTACAACCATGAGAGAAACAGACTTAAGAATTGAAAATCCTAAATTACCAAATGCTTCTGAAGTTAAAAAGTTAGAACATAAAAGTTTGGTATGTACTATTTATGTTGGTAAATCGAAAGATCCTAACAGAGATGGAGTTGGTTTTAATAAAATTCAATTAAACGATAAAATTGCTTCGGCTGAACAAGTTCCTGCATTTATTATTAATGCAAGATCAAAAGTGTCTGAAGCTGAAGTTCCATTTATGACTACTTCAATTAAAGCGGATAAAGAATCTAATGTTGGTACAATCACTGATATTAGATTAAAATTAAGAGATGTTAATGCTCTTAAAATTAGTTATTCGGCATCTAAAGCAAATAATTAATTATATTATTTAGTTTTATAAAAAAAGGGTAAATCTTTAGATTTACCCTTTTTTTATGATTTAAATTTAGTGTTTTTTGTTGTTGTTTTTTCTATTTAGTTTCTAATTTAAAATAAGCTATTAAGTTTATTATTATCAATATTAATAGCTCTTCATACAAAGTGTTTTTTTAGTTGATGTTTAAGTTTATTTGTTAAATCTTTATGTTATAAAGTGTTTATTCTTATAAAATGAATATATTTGAAAACATAAAAAAAATTTGACTTTTAATGAAGTTATTGTACTTTATATTTTGTTTAATAATCTTGTCTTTTTTTACAATAGAAAGTAGATCACAAGAAACATTGCCAATTTATCAGGATTATCTTTCCGATAATGTGTATTTAGTGCATCCATCTGCAGCAGGTATTGGTAATTCAAGTAAATTACGTTTTACAGCTCGTCAACAGTGGGCGGGAATATCCAATGCACCAGCTTTACAAACAATGAGTTTTCATACAAGGTTAAGCGAAGAGTCAAATGCTGGTTATGGTTTTGTTATGTTCAATGATAAAAATGGATTCCACTCACAAAAAGGATTGCAAGGAACTTATTCATATCATTTGCCAATGAGTAACGGAAATATTTTCAATCAATTATCTTTTGGTTTAGCATTTACTTTTGTTCAAAATCAATCTGATCAAAGAAGTTTTACCGGAGACAAAGCAATAGCTTCAATTATTGAAAGTACAAGTTATTATAATGCAGACTTTAGTGTTGCTTATCATTTAGGAGGTTTTTCTTCTTATTTTACTGTTAAAAACTTATTATTAACGGCAAAAAATAATTTAAATGTACAAGAACCTCTAGATTTAAGAAATTATATCTTTTCTAGTGGTTATTATTTTGGAGAAGAACTTGCGATACAATTTGAACCTTCTGTTATGTTTCAATTTAGAGAGGGTACTGGAGAAAGAATTGCTGACTTTAATATAAAAGCTTATAAGAACGTTTCTAAGACTCAACTTTGGGCAGCACTTTCATATAGGAAAAATTTTGATGTAAATGCTATTGAAAATGCTCAGTTTATCTCACCAATTATTGGGTTAAATTATGATAATCTTATGTTTTCATATACATATACCAATCAAATGAATGAAACTGTTTTAACAACTTCAGGTTTTCATCAAATTTCTGTTGGGGTTAATTTATGGACTAAAGAACCAAGAGCTGCAGCTTGCCCTAATATTAATGCTTCGTTTGGAGGATTCTAAAATTCTTTTTCTTCTACGCTTATAACGTTTTCATATTTATTTAAAAGTATTTCTAATGTTTTTTTACTTTTATTTACGTAGAATTGATGTTTCCCTTTTTTAGAATTTGTATTTAATAATTCGTGCTTTTCCAAAATTGATTTTGTTTGCTTTGCCACGGCTTCACCTGAATCAATTATTTGTATTTGATCTCCTATAATTTTTCTAATCTGAGGTATTAAATATGGATAATGAGTACAACCTAACACTAAACAGTCTACTTCGTTTTCTAACATTGGTTGTAAATAAGTATTCAATAATTCGGTCATTTCAGTAGAATTTATTCTACCTTCTTCAATTAATTCTACTAACCCTGTTCCTATAGTTTCTTTAATTATAACGTGTTCCCTAAAAGTACTAGAAGTTTGTGCAAATAATTCGCTATTTAAAGTCCCTTTCGTAGCAAGTATACCAATCTTATTAGTTTTTGTTTTAAGTGCCGCAGGTTTTATAGCAGGTTCTATGCCAATAAACGGAATTTTGTATTTTTGGCGCAATACTTTTATTGCATTGGTTGTAGCAGTATTGCATGCAACTACTATTAGCTTACAGTTTTGGTGCAATAAAAAATCTGTATTTTTTATCGATAAATCTATGATATTCTGTTTGCTTTTTTCGCCATATGGTGCGTTTTTACTGTCTGAAAGATATATAGTGTTCTCATTTGGTAAAAGTGTCTTAATTTCTTTCCAAATAGATGTTCCTCCTACTCCAGAATCAAAAATACCAATTGATGAATTTTTCGATGTCATAAATGTAAAGATAAAAAAAAACCTACTTTAAAAAGTAGGTTTAATATTTTAATGAAGTAGTATTTTTTAGAAACCTAATTTTGATTTTACAGCTCCAAAAAGATCTTCTCCTTTCGTAACTAATAACCCTTTACCAATAGAAGCATCTAATACATATAAGATACCTTTAGCTGCCGCAACGTCTTCTATAGCCTTTTGTGCTTTTTCAATAATTGGTTCTAAGCCTTCTGCTTGTTTTTTTTGCATTTCTTGATAAGCAGTTTGTCTTAATTGCTCATATCTTGCTCTTTCTTGCTGAACTTCTTGCGCTCTCGTTTCGTTTATGTCTTGTGTTTGAGCATTTTGTTCTGCGGTATACTTTTTCATTTTGGCATCTAATTTTTTTGCCATTCCTTCAATTTCATCTTGATAAGTTTTACCAAGCTTTTCAATATCTAATTTTAATTTTTTAGTTTGAGGCATTTCAGCTACTAGTTTTTCAAAGTCAATGTGACCTGTCTTTTGTGCATTTGCAACACCACCTAAACCTAAAGTAAATACAGCAATTAATAGTAACGTTTTTAAATTTTTCATTCTTGTTTTAATTTAATTATTATTTTGACTTTTTTTGATTTAATTATTTTCTTTTTGATCTTCTTCTTCTTTCTTTTTTCTTAGCGCTTCTTTTTTCACTCTTAATATCTCTCTTTGTTCTTCTCTTTTCTTTATTAGCTCTGCTCTTTTATCTGCTATTGCTTTCTTCCTAGCTTCGTTGTCACTTACCTTTTTAGCGATTGCTTCTACTTTTTTATTCTGTAATTCTTCTTTCTTTTCAACAAGTTCTTGTTGCTTTTCTGTTAAATTTTCCTTAGGATCTGCTGATAGTTTTTCCTTTTTTTCTGCTGATAATCTAGTTCTATCTATGGTAGATAAAACAAGGTCGCTAATATCGTATTTTTTATTTGAATACAGCATAATCAATTCACTAGATTTATCAAATACAAAATCATAATTTTTTCTTGCTGCTATGCTTTGTATTGCATTATACACTTGATCTTGAATTGGTTTTACTAGTTGTTTTCTAACTAAAAACATATCGCCATTTGGGCCAAAATACAATGCTTCGAGTCTTCTTAATTCAACTTGTTTTATTTCAATTTCCTCTTCTTTTTCTTCAATTAAATCTTTAGTTAAAATTGTTTTCTCATTAGCTAAGTCAGATTTCAAAAGTTCTATATGACGTACTTGTTTATCTAAATTATTTTTCCATTTAGCTACTTTTGCATCTAACGTATTTTGTGCTTGAATATATTCTGGAACATTTTCTAGAATGTATTCCATATCAATATATGCTATTATTTGGTTTCTTTGTGACCAAATATTTGTTGTTAGAACTAAAAGAACGAATAATAAAAATATTTTTTTCATTTGTATAATGTATTAGAAAAAACCGTGCCAAAAAAACAATGACATTACAAATGTACAGTTTTTCTAGAATTGTCTTCCGATAATAAAATGTGTTTGCCAGCCAGATTTTTCCGTCTCTCCTGGTAAAGGGTCAAAACCGTGTGCAAAATCAATACCTAATAAACCAAAAGCAGGCATAAAAATTCTTACTCCAACACCAGCTGAACGTTTTATTTCAAACGGATTAAATGTGTTAAAATTGTCATAAGAATTACCACCTTCTAAAAATCCTAGTGTATAAATAGAAGCAGATGGAGAATCTGTTATAGAATATCTTAATTCTAATTGAAATTTATTAAAAATTGTACCACCTTCCGCAGAAGATAATCTATTGTTTTCATAACCTCTTAATCCAATAGTTTCTCTACCATCAAGTTGAAATTGAGCAATACCATCTCCACCAACAAAGTATCTTTCAAAAGGGTTTTGACCTAACTCAGAGTTATAGAATCCTAAGTATCCCATTTCTGCATTTGTCATTAATACTAATTTATCTGTAAAAGCAGTATACCATTT
>JANQTQ010000182.1 GCA_030731625.1 Polaribacter sp.
TGACAAAAACACAATCAAAAAAAATGAATCAACTAAAATATTTGGTTTTGATTCCTGTATTAACAAGTATGTTTTTTTATGTTGCATGCACAACAGAAGAGGTAAAAGAACCAATGAGTAAAGAAGAAAGAATAAAAGAGTTAAAGGCAGAATTAACGGCTTTAATAATTGAACAATCACATAATCAAGAAGAAATAGTTGAAAAACAAGAAGTTTCATTCTTAAATATTGATAAAGCACCCACTTTTCCTGGTTGTGAATCTGGAGATAAAGATTGTTTCTCTAAAAATATTCAAAAGCATTTTGCTATGAATTTTGATGCTAATTTGATGAAAACTTTAGGTTTAGAACCGGGTAGAAAAAGAGTATTTATCGGTTTTAAAATTGGTGCTGATGGAAATATTGTAGATATAAAAGCTAGAGCTCCACATGAAAAAATAGAAAAAGAAGTGATTAGAGTTATGGATTTATTGCCAAAAGTAACTCCAGGAGAACAAGATGGTAAAGCAGTTGCTGTAACATATTCTATTCCTTTTACACTTGTAGTAGACTAAAAAAAACGGTTATGAAAAAGAGTTTTTTAATTGTATTATTATTTGGATATTTAAAAGTCGGAGCGCAAACTTCGACTTTTATTATTGCCGACAGTTTGTTTGAAAAAGGCAGGTACAAATTAGCTTTGCAAGAATTAGATAAAAATGATCCTACATTTTTATCCAACTATAAAAAAGCCGTGATTTATGAATCTATAGACGATTTTAAAAAAGCTGCTGAGTTTTTAGAAAAAGCACTCGTTTTTAAAGAGGATGAAAATGTAAAATTAAAGTTGGCTAAAAATTACCAACGATTGCAATTATTGGGCAAATCAATAAAAATTTATGAAGATATTTTAGCCAAAGATTCTTTAAATCTGGTGTTAAAATATCAATTAGGTAAATTATATATCAACACTAAAAAAGGAGATCAAGCAATCTCAATTTTTAAATATTTAATTGATAACGATGCGTTAAATGCTAATTATTCCTATCAATTTGCTTTGGCGTATGCTCTTAAAAATGATAGAGATCGAATGATTAATAGTTTTATTGCTACGTATAAAAAAGATACACTTCATTTAAATGCGATTGTAAATTTAGCAACAAGTTTTCATAAGTTAAGAGATGTAGATTCTACTCAACTATTTGTAGTAAAAGGATTAGCTATTGATAAAGATCACATCAGCTTAAATAGGCTAAAAATTAATCAATTATTTAGGGATGAGAATTATAAAGAAGCTATTCCGTTTTTATTAAATTTAGATTCTATCGATACAAAAGACACCTATAGTAAGTCTATGTTGGGCAGAACCTATTATAATTTAGACAGTTTAGAAAAGGCAAAAACATATTTTAATAAAGTATCTGATTTAGATCGAGAAGATTTTAAAGCACGAACATATTTAGGTCATATTGCGCTTAAAGAAAAAGACTATAAATATGCAACTCTTAATTATAGGATGGCTACATATATTGGAAAAGAAAAAAGAGATGAAGAATATTATGGTTTGGCAACTGTGCATTATGAAAAGAATGAGCCGCTTTTAGCGATGGCAAATTTTGAAAAAGCGTATGCTGAAAATTCTAATAATTACAAAGCGTTGTTTCAATTAGCAAAACTTACGGATGATTATTACGAAGATAAAAAAATGGGTTACAAATTGTATAAAAAGTATATGAGATATCAGTATAGTAAAGATGAACAGATTACCAATTTTGTAGCGCGTAGAATAAAAGACATTAAAAATGACTATTTTATGAAAGGTGAAAATTTGGAGGAGTAAACTCAACAAAATTTAGTAAATTCACACATTATTAGATTTTTAAGTAAATGCGTGTAGTAGCTGTTTTTATTTTTGTCCTTTTTTGCACTTCGTGCGATAAGTTTACATTCTCAAAAAACAAAAATCTTAAAGTTGTTGATACGATTGTAGATTTTACCAGGGTAGATTTCTCTCCTTCTTTTAAGGAATGTGATTCTTTGATTGATACCTCAAAATTATCAGATTGTTTTAGAAATACCATTCATCAGAAAATTAGTTTAGAACTACAAAAGCATTCATTATTTATCAAAGACTCCATAGATGAAGATGTTTTTGCTGATATTTTAATTAATGCAAAAGGACAAATTGTTTTACAAGAAATTACATCCACAGAAAATTTAAAGTCACAATTACCGCAATTAGATAGTGTTTTAAAGCAAAGTGTTAAAAACTTACCTGCTATAAATCCTGCAATTAAAAGAAGTATTCCTGTATCCACGAGGTATAGATTAAAGTTAAAGATACTACTTAAAGAGTAGGGTGTTTTTATTTAGTTTGCAGTCTATCAGTCTCTTTCCAAATATAAATTTCTCGAATTGAAATGTACAAAGTAAAATTAAGGATTTTGCTTATGCATTAATTTTAAGGGCATTTATAAAAAATAGTACCTTTACAATAATAATTTTTATAACCCCCAATAAAAATATGGCCAAGTTATGTTGGTATACTTCAGATGAATGACCTTAGAAAAAATTTACGAAAACTTGGAAGAGTAGAAGATTTTGAAGTAAAAAATAACAGTTTAATACTTTTTTTAATAGGACCAAGTCTTTTTGTTTTATCTTATTTTTTTAATAGTTATCGCGTAGAAAACATTATAATTGAAGGTGCTAGAGAGTTTTTTGCAATCCTTTTTTTAATTGTTAGTATTTTACCTTTCATATTAAAAAGAAAAATAAAAGCATATTTTGGATGGATTGTTTTTTTTCTGATACTTCTGTTTTCTCATTATTTAATTATTAATCTTTCTCTTAATAATTTCCATATTCAATTTTTACTAGGCTTTTACGTTTTTATTTTTGGTTCTGTTTTGCTCTTTAATAATAGAATTTTTGTATATGTTTTTTTAGTTTCTATATTTATTCATTTGCTGCAAAAATTAATGGTTTCTAATGCAGATGTAACGTTGTATAAAGCTGTTTTAAGTTCTTTTATTGTGTTATTTGTGTTTTCTTTTATTGTACAAAGTGGTTCAAATTTATTTAGAAGAAAAATAGCGAGACTTAATAGAGCTTTGCAAAAAAAAGCGAAAGCCAAAACTTTAGATTTGGAAAAAAAAGCGAAAGATTTAGAAGAGAAAAATTTAGATTTAGAAGAATTTGGTTTCGTTGTTTCCCATGATTTAAAAACACCTTTAAGCAATATTGTTGCATTATCATCTTGGATTAAAGAAGCAATACAGAGTAATGATTTAGAAGCAGTGAATGCAAATTTAGATTTATTAGAGAAACAAGTTGTTCAAATGGATTTAATTGTTCAGGGTGTTTTAAACTATACCTTACAAAATGATGTTTCAAGTAATTTAGAACCAGTAAATTTAGATTCTTTAATAAAAGACTTAGCGCTGCTAAATACCAATGAAACTTGTTTAATTTCTATTCAAAAAAAGTTGCCTACCATTAAAATTAATAAATCTCAAATACTTCAAGTTTTTCAAAATTTAATTCAAAATGGAATTAAATATAACGATAAAGAAATACGTAAAATAGAGATTGATTATACATTAGAAAAAAATAATTACATTTTTTCGGTAAAAGATAATGGAATTGGTATTGATGAAAAGTACCATGAAAAAATATTTAAATTATTTCAAAGATTAGAAATCAAGACCATGAACAATGCAGGTATTGGATTATCTTTAGTGAAGAAAATAATCAATAGAAATAAGGGTAGAATTTATCTAAAAAGTCAAGTAAATGTAGGTACTACATTTTATTTTACCTTACCTGCTTAATTTAATATTTTCCAAAGTTCATCTTTCAATTCTTGTAATCCGGTTTCTGCAACAGACGATATAAATAGCGTTTTAACCTCTTTAGGTAGATCTGCTTTTATTTCAGCCTTTAATTCATCATCTAACATATCTGTTTTAGAAATAGCTAATAAACGCTCTTTATCTAACAACTCTGGATTGTATTTTTTTAATTCATTCAACAAAACTTCATACTCTTTGTTGATGTTATCACTATCCGCAGGAATTAAAAATAAAAGTGCAGAATTACGTTCAATATGTCTTAAAAAACGATGTCCTAAACCTTTTCCATCAGCAGCACCTTCTATAATTCCAGGGATATCTGCAATTACAAATGTTTGATGATTTCTGTGTTCAACGATTCCTAAGTTAGGTTTTAAGGTTGTAAATGCATAATCTGCAATTTTAGGTTTTGCAGAGGTTAAAACAGATAATAAAGTTGACTTACCAGCATTTGGGAAACCAACCAAGCCAACATCTGCTAATAATTTTAATTCAATTCTAAACCAACCATCTACACCATCAATACCCGGTTGTGCGTATCTAGGAGTTTGATTTGTTGAGGTTCTAAAATTCCAGTTTCCAAGTCCGCCTTTTCCACCTTCTAATAAAATAACTTCTTTTTTATCTTCTGTTATTTCAACAATAATTTCATTGGTATCTGCATCTCTAATGATGGTTCCTAAAGGGACATCTACATAAATATCTTCTGCATCATGACCAGAACTTCTACTTTTACTACCAGCTCCACCACCTTCAGCTCTAAAATGACGTTTAAATTTTAGGTGAAAAAGTGTCCACATATTTTTATCACCACGTAGAATAATATGACCTCCACGTCCGCCATCTCCACCATCTGGACCACCTTTAGTAATAAATTTTTCTCTATGAAGATGCACAGAACCTTGTCCGCCTTTTCCAGAAGAAGCATATATTTTTATGTAATCAACAAAATTTCCCTCAGTCATTATTTCTATGTATTGTGTAATTGTGTAATCGTTTAATTGTTTAGGTTCGTTTGTGTTAAAATCCTTTACCGTTAAACAATTAATTTTTATAGCGTATCAAATACTTCAGATAAACGTGCCGTTATCTCATCAATATGACCTACACCATTTATTCCGTAATAATTTCCTTGCGCTTGATAAAAGTCTTTTAAAATAGCTGTTTTAGTGTTGTATTCATTAAAACGATTTCTAATTTTGTCTTCATCGGTATCATCTGTTCTTCCGCTAGTTTTACCTCTTTCAAGTAAACGAGCTACTAATAAATCTTCTGGTACTTCTAAGGCAACCATTCCATTTATAGACTCACCTTTTTCAGATAAAAATTCATCCAAAGCAATGGCTTGAGATTCTGTTCTTGGAAATCCGTCAAAAATAAATCCATTTGCATCCGCATTTTTTTCTACTTCTGCTTTTAACATATTAATGGTTACTTCATCAGGTACTAAATCACCTTGATCCATATAACTTTTAGCAAGTTTTCCTAAAGCTGTTTCATTTTTAATATTAAATCTAAAAACATCTCCAGTAGAAATATGCAACAAGTCATATTTCTTTTTTAGTAATGTTGCTTGCGTTCCTTTTCCTGCACCCGGAGGGCCAAATAATACAATGTTTTTCATTTTAGGTTGTGTTGTTAGTTGGTATATTTCTGGGTAATTTCTGCCTAAATTATTATAATCTAATCCATATCCCACAATAAATTTATCTTCAATATCTTTTCCTACATAATTTATAGGAAGTTCTTTTTTAAATACATCTGGTTTAAAGAATAATGTAGCAACTTTAAGCTGCTTTACATTTTTGTCTCTAAAGATATTATATATTTCTTGAAGTGTATTACCTGTGTCTATGATATCTTCTAAAATAATTACAGTTCTACCTGTTAAATCTTCGTTTATACCAACTAGATGTTTCACATTTTCTGTAGTTGATGTTCCTTCATAAGATGCTAGTTTTACAAAAGACACTTCACAATCACCTTTGTATTCTCTTATAAAATCTGCAGCAAAAAGAAAACAACCATTTAAAATACCCACAAAAATAGGTACTTCATCTTTAGGTAAATCTGCTTTTATTTCTAAAGCTAATTGTTTTACAATCTTAGAAATTTCGTCTTTATTGATAAACGGTTTAAAATATAAATCGTGAAGTTTTATAATTTTCATAGGGTGCAATATTGTGACTAAATTTTAATGAAAAAACCGTTTTCTTTTGCTGAACATATTTCTGTGTCACAAAAGAAAACGGTTTTATGTATTTTAAAATTTAATTAGTTATCTCTGTCTTCTTTTTTTGTCATGTCATACATAATAGGTGTAGCAACAAATATAGATGAATACGTACCAACTACAATACCTACGATTAATGCAAACATAAATCCTTTAATTGAATCACCTCCAAATAAGAAGATTGCTAACATTACTAGTAATGTAGTTAAAGAAGTATTTATGGTTCTTCCTAGGGTTTTATTAATAGCGTCGTTAATTAGTACATTATGTTTTCCTCTACGTTCGTTGGTAAACTCTCTAATTCTATCAAATATAATTACGGTATCATTTAAGGAGTAACCGACGACGGTTAATATAGCCGCAATAAAAGATTGATCTATTTCCATATCAAAAGGCATAAAGCTGTATGTTATTGAAAATACACCTAATACAATTAAAACGTCATGAAAAACAGCTGCAACAGCACCAATACTAAAAGATACTTTTCTAAATCTTAGTAAGATGTATAAGAAAACGACTAATAAAGATCCTAAAACTGCATATAATGCTGATGTTTTAATATCATCTGCAATAGTTGGTTCTACTTTAATGTAACTCATAACTCCGCTTCCTGCTTTCTCAAATCCAGGTTTAAAGTTTTCGTAAGTTGTATTCCCTAAATATGGTTTTAATCCTGTAAATAATGCATTTTGAACTTCTTCATCAACTTGCTGACCTTCTTCTTCAATTTTATAAACAGTTGTTATTTTTAATTGATGATCTGTACCGTATGTTTTAACTTCTGGTGCAGTACCAAAAGCGCCTTTTAAAGTACCTGCAACTTCTGTAGCACTCATAGCTTGATCGAAACGAACAACATAAGAACGTCCTCCTTTAAAGTCAACTCCTTGTTTTAATCCGATAGTGAAAATAGAAATTAAACCTCCAATAATAATAGTTCCAGAAATCATGTACGCAATTTTACGTTTTCTGATGTATTGTATGTCAATGTTTTCAAACCATCCTTTAGAAAAAGATGTATTTAAAGTTAAGTTAGTTCCTTTATCAACGGCTCTGTCAATTAATAAACGTGTAATAAATACCGCTGTAAATAATGAAGTTGCAATACCTATCATTAATGTTAATGCAAAACCTTTAATTGGTCCTGTACCAAAAACATATAAGATAACACCTGTTAATAACGTCGTGATATTTGCATCAATAATTGCAGATAAAGCTCCTTTAATAGAGAAACCTTCATCAACAGATTGCTTTAATCCTTTTTTAGCAGATAAACCTTCTTTGATCCTTTCAAAGATAATTACGTTAGCATCTACAGACATACCAATCGTTAAAATGATACCGGCAATACCAGGCAATGTTAAGACTGCATTAAAGGAAGCTAAAATTCCGAATATAAATAAAATGTTTACAGATAAAGCAATATCTGCGTAGATACCTGCTTTACCGTAGTATAAAATCATCCAAAGTAATACTAAGAAAATAGCGATACCAAAAGAGATAAAACTTGCATCAATTGCTTCTTGCCCTAAAGATGGTCCAACAACTTCTGCTTGAATTATTCTTGCCGCAGCAGGTAATTTACCAGCTTTTAAAACAGTTGCAATATCTTCGGCTTCTTCAATACTCATGCTTCCACCAGATATAGATGTTCTACCACCAGTAATAGCTTGGTTTACAGAAGGTGCAGTGTACACATAGTCATCTAAAACTACCGCAACAAATCCGCCAATATTATCACCAGTCATTTTAGCCCATTGTTTACCTCCAGAGCTATTCATGGTCATGCTAACTTCTGGTTTGTTTAATTGGTCAAATACTTGAGAAGCATCTAAAATAACATCACCTTCTATGTTTGGAGTGTTTGTTCTATTCCCTTTAATGGCATATAAACCAATTAATTCTGTTCCATCTGCTCCTTTATTAGACTTGTAGTCCCATAAAAACTTAGTATATCTTAATTCTGCTGGTAATAAAGCTAAAACTTCTTTTTTCTTTAATAAATTATTTACCGTAGCAGTATCTAATACTCTTGCTTGCGCTACTAATGAGCTTAATTGTTGCTGAGATTGCGCTACATTAGGAAATAAGTATGTGAATAGGTTTTTTTGAACTTTCGTAGAATCTAACGTTTCACCTAATAAATCATCAATATCATCTTTTTTAAGAGAATCTTTTGCTGTTTCAACTACCGAATCTCCTTTTAGTAATTCTGCTACTTTATCGTTAGCTGCAAAGAAGAAGTTTTGCACTTCTGCATTTGTATGTACTTCCCAAAACTGTAATTCAGCTTTACTCGTAATTAATTTTGTAACACGTTCAATATCTTTAGCTCCAGGTAATTCAATTTGGATTCTTCCAGAATTACCAATTCTTTGAATGTTTGGTTGTGTAACCCCAAATTTATCAATTCTACTTCTTAATACTTCAAATGCAGTACCAATAGAACTGTTAATTTCTTTTTGTAAAGTTTCTTTAACAGAAGAATTTGCTTCGTTAAAAGAAATTTTATCGGTTAAAGCTTTTGTTCCAAAAATAGAAGGATCACTTAATTTTGTAGTTCCAGCAACTTTTTCAAATTCCTCAAAAAACAAATCTAAATAAGTAGCATTACTATTTTTTTGTCTTTCATCAGCAGCCTCTAAAGCAGCATTAAAAGCTTCATTTTTAGAATCATTTGATAAACTTTTCAATACTTCTTTTACAGAAACTTGTAAAATAGCATTAATACCACCTTTTAAATCAAGACCAAGATTCATCTCTTTGTCTTTTACATCATTGTAGCTAAATTTAGTAAAACCTAAATCTATAATATTATCATTTGCAACACTATCTAAGTACTTTCTTTCGAAAGCAGCTTTTTGTCTTGCGTCATTACCAGTACCTTTCGTAGCAGCGAATGCAACTGCATCATCTTCAACCTTGGTAGCTAAAAACGTAAATGATAATTGATATAAACTCACTAATCCAAAAAGGATTGCGAATAATTTAATAAGTCCTTTGTTTTGCATGTTATTTATTTTTTGTCGACTTTCTTTTTTTTAAAACGTGCAAATATAGTATTTCAAAGTAGGCCAAGCAATTATTTTACATATTTATATTGTTGTTTTTTTTGATTGATTTTAAAGAAATAATTTTCATCTGATTACAAAGCCTTAAAATTAACTATATTTATGTTTTAAATTGATAAAATAATCACCTTTAATTTACATATATGGCACATTTATCTGATATTTCGATTGCTCAGGCTCAAGATCTTCAACATATAAAAAATATTGCTACAAAAATGAATGTGGATGAAGATGATTTAGAAATGTATGGAAAATATAAAGCAAAGCTTCCTTTGTATTTGATTGATGATGATAAAATTGAAAAGAATAATTTAGTGTTGGTTACAGCACTAACGCCAACTCCTGCCGGTGAAGGAAAAACAACGGTTTCCATTGGGTTGGTGGAAGGCTAAAATAAAATTGGTAAACAAGCAACTGTAGTTTTAAGAGAGCCTTCTTTAGGTCCGGTTTTTGGCATGAAAGGCGGTGCTGCCGGTGGCGGATATTCGCAAGTTGTGCCCATGGAAGATATCAATCTGCATTTTACCGGCGATTTTAATGCCGTTGAAAAAGCCAATAATTTTTTATCGGCTTTAATAGATAATAATATTCAAAGTAAAACCAATAATTTAAATATTGATCCGAGAACGATTCTTTGGAAACGTGTGATTGATATGAATGATCGATCTTTACGTGAGATTACCATTGGTCTAGGAGGTACGTCTAACGGAGTACCTAGGCAAGACGGATTTAATATAACACCAGCGTCAGAAGTAATGGCTATTTTATGCATGGCTTCTAATTTAGATAATTTAAAACATCGTTTAGGAAACATTTTTATAGGTTTTACTTTTGATAACAAACCTGTTTTTGCACGTGATTTAAAAGCAGAAAATGCCATGGCTATTTTGTTAAAAGATGCAATTAAACCAAATTTGGTGCAAACTTTAGAAGGAAATCCTGCTATTATTCATGGCGGCCCCTTTGCAAATATTGCATAAGGAACCAATACGATTATTGCAACAAAAATGGGA
This sequence comes from Polaribacter sp., assembly GCA_030731625.1. Lineage (GTDB taxonomy): Bacteria > Bacteroidota > Bacteroidia > Flavobacteriales > Flavobacteriaceae > Polaribacter. The sequence continues at coordinate 10,151 of JANQTQ010000182.1, forward strand.
TTGTCCTTATCTAATTATGTGGTTACGGAAGCTGGTTTTGGTGCCGATTTAGGCGCAGAAAAATTTCTAAATATCAAATCTCAATTTGCAAATCTAAATCCAAAATGTGTGGTTTTAGTTGCAACAATTCGTGCTTTGCGTCATCATGGTGGAGCAACAAAGGATGCGTATAATACTCCAGATCTTGAGCGCGTTACATTGGGATTTAAAAATCTTGAAAAACACATCGAAAACATTAGAAAATTTAATATTGAGCCTGTGGGTGCTATCAATTCTTTTAGTACAGATTCTGATGAAGAGGTTACTTTTGTCATTGATACCTTTGCTCGTTTGGGTGTGGAAGCAGTATTGTCTGAAGGTTGGGCAAAAGGTGGAGAGGGAATGATCGATTTAGCAAAAGCGGTTGTAAATGTTGTTGACAACAAAGCGAGTCAATACAAGCCTTTGTATAATTGGAGCTCACCGGTAACTGATAAAATAGAAATCATTGCCAAAGAAATTTACGGAGCAAAAAATGTTGAGTACAGTAAATTAGCGCAGTTAAATTTAAGAAGAATTAATAGATTAGGATTTAATGATTTTGCGATTTGTATGGCAAAAACTCAAAAATCTTTTTCTGATGATGAAAATTTAATAGGAAGACCAGAAAATTTTACTGTAACGGTTAGATAAATTGAAATCGCAGCAGGAGCAGAGTTTATCATTCCTATTTTAGGAAAAATGATGCGAATGCCAGGTTTGCCAAATCATCCTGCATCAGAAAATATGACGATTGATATTAATGGAGTTATCTCTGGATTGTCTTAAAAAATAAACTTAATTTTAAACCTCACAGGTTTTTAAAGCCTGTGAGTTTTTTTTAATAGTAGTTATTCGTTTTTTAAAATTAGTGTAATACTTAATCGTATTTCTCCATAAGAAACTTCTTCGTTTAGTTTTTCGTAAATTGGCTTTAATTCTATTTTTCTTTCCAATTCATTAAAGGCAATTCTTACTTTATCTACGACTTCTTTACTAACTAGTTTTTCTAAATCCACCTCTTTTCCTTCCATATATAATTGAGATAAATGAGAAAAAATAGTGGTTATAGATAAACTTCTTTCTTCTGCAATTTCAGCAGGATTTAATCCTTCCTTATAAAGGTTAAAAGTTTTTTGGATTGTAGTAATTTTTTTTGGTTTTGCTACGTTCTTAAATTTACGAATTACATTCATAAACTCTTCACCGTATTTTTCCATTTTGTTCATTCCAACTCCTGAAATCGCTAAAAATTCATTTTCGGTAGTTGGTTGTGAAATCGACATTAATTTTAATGTTTTATCATTAAAAATAATATAAGCGGGCATGTTTTCTTCTTTTGATATCGATAATCGTATTCTTTTTAGTTCTGTAAATAAATCTTTGTTTGGTTCGCTTTCGGATGCTGTTTTGATAACTTTTTGATTTTTCTTTTTATCGGCTGCGCTGATTGGTGTTGTTAATCTAATTGTTTTTTCTCCTTTTATAACCTGCCATCCAATAGGTGATATTTTTAGGGCAGAGCTTTCGCTATACATTATTTCTATCAATCCTTGATTTGCCATTTGAATGATGTAATCTCGCCAATCAAAAAAGCTAACATCTTTTCCAATTCCGTAAGTTTTTAAATTAAAATACTGCTTTTCATGAATATCGGCATTATTACTTCCTCGTAAAACGTTAATTAACATGGTAATTCCGTCTTGTTCTTTCATTCTCGCAATTCCTGAAAGTGCTTTTTGAGCTAAAATGGTACCTTCAAAATCTTTTGGAGGATTTTCGCAAACATCACAATTGCCGCAATTTTCTGTAAGATGTTCTCCAAAATAAGACAATAATATTTTTCTTCTACACGATTTTGCTTCTGTAAATTGAAGCATTCTATTAAGTTTTTCTTTTTGCATTTCGCTATTTGCACCATCATCTGCAAACTGACTGTACAGCACAAAATCACGCATATTATAATACAAAATAGTTTCTGATGGCAATCCATCTCTTCCTGCTCGTCCTATTTCTTGGTAATATCCTTCTAAGTTTTTTGGTAAATTATAATGAATTACAAAGCGCACGTTCGATTTGTCAATCCCCATTCCGAAAGCAATGGTAGCAACCACTATTTTGATATCATCATTTATAAAATCGGTTTGGGTTTGTTCTCGCTCTTCAAAGTTCATTCCTGCATGATAAAACGCAACAGAATGTCCTTCTTCTTTTAGATAACTGGCAACTTCTTCTGTGTTTTTTCTGCTCAAACAATAAATAATTCCGCTTTCGTTTTTTTTTCGTTCTATAAAATTTCCAATTTCTTGTAATTTTTTCTTTTTCTGAACTTGACCTCGTACATCAATACTTAGATTTTTTCTATCAAAAGAAGAAATAAATAATTTTGAGTTTGTTAAGCCTAATTGTTCTTCAATATCGATTCTGGCAGATTTATCCGCAGTGGCGGTTAATGCCATAAAAGGAACATCAGGAATCGAATTTCTAAACACTTTTAATTGCGTATATTCTGGTCTAAAATCATGTCCCCACATACTTACACAATGCGCTTCGTCAATAGCTACTAATTTTATGTTTAGTTCTTTTAACCAAGTATTGCTCACGGATATTAATTTTTCTGGAGATAAATACAATAACTGTAATTCTCCGTTCATGGCCTTATTAATAACTTCGTTTTCTTCTTCTGTAGAAATAGAACTATTAAAAAAATCGGCTTTTATTCCGTTTGATTTTAAAGCTTGTACTTGGTCTTTCATTAAAGAGATTAATGGCGAAACTACTATGGTAATTCCGTTAAAAATCAATGCAGGAATTTGAAAACAAATAGATTTCCCACCTCCCGTAGGCATTAGTACAAAGCTATCTTTTCCGTCTAAAGTTCTGTTGATAATTTCTTCTTGTAACGGACGAAAAGTGTCGTAACCGAATACATTTTTTAACAGCGTGTGTGTTTGTTTTTTCATTTTGGCAATTAATTTACAAACATACGCACTTTATCTATTTTAAGAAAAATTGATTACGAATCTTGATTTATTTTGATGAAATAAGTATAAGAAATCGGCTTTGGTACTTCTTAAACGAGATGAAAGCGAAAAAAATGGTAAAAAGAGAATTTTCAAAAAGTAAAGATTTACTACATGTTTAAAATATTTTGCGCAAAAAAAATCCTCAAAACTTTTAATTTTGAGGCTTTTTATGTGTGAAAAGTTTATTGTAAAATAAAAAACTTTTTTATAATTCTAATAAAGCATTTGTAGCAGAAACACCCGCAGCAGAAGCAACTATTTGAGCTTTTTCCGCATCAGATAAATTGATTTCAACAATGCTTTCAATTCCGTTTTTACCTAAAACAACAGGAACACCAATACATAAATCATTTAAACCATATTCACCTGCTAATAAAGTAGAACAAGGGAATATTTTTTTAGTATCACAAGCAATTGCTTGTACCATTGCAGAAACTGCTGCACCTGGCGCATACCAAGCAGAAGTACCTAATAAACCCGTTAAGGTTGCACCACCAACTTTAGTATCTTGTAAAACTTGTTCTAATCTTTCTGCAGAAATAAACTCAGAAACAGGAACAGAATTACGAGTTGCTAATCTTGTTAAAGGAACCATTCCTGTATCAGAATGACCACCAATTACCATCCCGTCAACATCAGAAATAGGCGCGCCTAAAGCTTCTGCTAATCTGTATTTAAAACGTGCAGAATCTAATGCTCCAC
>JANQTQ010000183.1:0-2969 GCA_030731625.1 Polaribacter sp.
CAACAATATTGTGCCATTGTGTATCTATTACTTTTTCGCCTTGTGCATTTTTATAACTTTCATTGGTTGCAAGAGAAAATTTAGCTAGTTTTTTTCCACTTTCTAAAGTGATGATTTCTGGGTTGCTGCCTAAGTTTCCAATTAACTGTACTTTGTTTCTTAACGTACTCATAAGATAAGGTTTTAGATTGTTTATAATTAATTTGTCAATTTGTTTTGACACTGCAAAGTTGCGACATCATTACAATTTTATTCGGTTACAAAACAATTACTTTCGGTTGTAATTAGTTGTAGTCGTTTGTAAACGTATAATTATGTATATTTACGCAAACAAAAAGCATCAAAATTATGAAGTCATTTAGAAATGAAAGCTGGAAAGCTTTTGATATCGTTGATTGCGATTTTGAAAAAGAAGAAATATTAGTATCGAATTACGGAAGGGTTCAAAAGAAGAAAAAAAAGGACGAAGAGTTTAAATTGTATAAAAAAGGGATCATCAATAAATTTGAAACCCTTTCTTATGTAGACACTAAAAACAAAACAAAAAGTTTTTATGTACATAGGGCAGTTGCTTATTTGTTCTTAGAAAAAAGAGAAGATACAAAATTTGTGATTCATAAAAACCATGATTTAACAGATAATTATGTCCAAAATTTAAAATGGGTGAATCAAAAAGAGTTAACCGTTCATCAATTAACAAATCCAGAACGGAAAAAGAAATTAGGGTTAATAACCAGTGCTAAATTATCGGAAGCAAAGGTTAGGGTAATCAAGAAAAAATTATTAGATCCTAATAGAAGAACCAGATTAAGAATTATTGCTAGTCAATTTGGTGTTTCTACAATGCAATTGTACAGAATAAAATCTGGCGAAAATTGGGGAAATATTGAAGTGTAAAAAATGAAAAAAAGCTATGGGAAAGAAAAAATGCTTAGAATGCGAAGAACCTGTACAGGGCAGAGTTGATAAAAAATTCTGCTCTGATTATTGCAGGAATTCATACAATAACAGAGTTAATAAGGATAGTAAAAACCTTATTAGAAATACAAATAATCGCCTAAGAAAAAATTATAAAATATTAACTGAACTTAATTCTTCTGGAAAAACAAAAGTTACAAGAACAAAATTATACGATAATGGTTTTGATTTTCAGTTTTTTACATCAATATACACCACAAAAACAGGAAACACCTATTTTTATGTGTATAATGAAGGCTATTTATCTTTAGAAAACGATTTATTTTTATTAATTAAAAAAGAATAATTAGTATCCTACCAGGTATTCCCTTTTACTTTAATAGCAGCTTTTAAAACATCTTTTTGGCTTAATTGCCCAATTAGTTTTCCATTGGTATCAACAACCGGAAATCTTCTTCTGTGTGAGCTTATAAACTTAAAAGCGGCATCAAAAATATTCATGTCTTTATCAATGGTATCCACATCAGTAACCATATATTTACCTACAGTATTATTAACATCTGTTGGCATATTATAATATTTACTCTCAGAAATATGCTTAATACAATCCGTTTCAGAAATAATACCAATTAATTCGTTTTTATCATCTACAACAGGACCTCCAGAAATTTTATTCTTTATTAATAAATTAATTACATGATCTAAAGAATCATCGGCTTTAAAGGTGATTAATTTTGTAGTCATATAATCAGAAACTAAAATTTGTTCATCACTTTTTCCGTGTGATTCGTCTCTTTTTCCTTGAAAGCTTTTAATTCCCATAATTAGTTTGTTTTTAGTTGTTTGAAATTTAATGAATTTTCGCTCTTATCCAAAATTTTAATAGCTTTTTTTTATTTCATACATTTATAAAAACTTTAAGCACCAATGAAAAGAGTATTTTCTATTTTAACTGTAATCATAATTTTAAGTGTTATTTATTGGAGTTTTTATGATATAAAGCCTTCTTTGCCAAAGGATGAAACCTTAGTAAATACAGGATTTTCTGCATACAGAGCTTTAGATCATTTAAAAGTTATAAGCTTAAAACAACATTATGTTGGTTCTGATGGACATAAAAACGTTCAGAATTACATTGTGTCAGAATTGAATAAAATGGGGTTAGAAGTCGACATTCAAACTCAAACAGCCGTCAATAAAAAATGGGTTGCAGCATCTACAGTACAAAATATTATTGCAAAAATTAAAGGTACTGGTAACGGAAAAGCATTAATGCTGCTTACACATTACGATTCTAGCACTCATTCTTCTTTGGGCGCAAGTGATGCTGGCGCTGGCGTAGCAACAATTTTAGAGAGTATTAGGGCTTTTTTATCAAAAAATAAAACACCAAAAAACGACATTATTATTCTAATTTCTGATGCTGAAGAATTAGGTTTGTTAGGTGCACAAGCGTTTGTTGATCATCATCCTTGGACAAAAAATATTGGTTTAATTCTAAATTTTGAAGCCAGAGGAAGCGGCGGTCCAAGTTATATGTTAATGGAAACGAATGGCAAAAACAGCAAACTTTTATCAGAATTTTTAGCCGCAAAACCTAACTTTCCTGCAGCAAATTCTTTAATGTATAGCATTTATAAAATGTTGCCTAACGACACAGATTTAACTGTTTTTAGACAAGATGCAGACATCAATGGGTTTAATTTTGCCTTTATTGATGATCATTTCGATTACCACACAGCACAAGATTCTTATGATCGATTAGACAGAGAAACACTTTTACATCAGGCAGATTATTTAACAACTACCTTAAATTATTTTGCTTTTTCAGATATAGAAAATCTAAATTCTACCACAGATGATGTCTATGTAAATTTTCCTTTTTCTAAAATGTTAACCTATCCGTTTTCTTGGGTTTCACCAATGTTAATCATTGCAACTATCCTATTTTTTGTGTTGATTTTCTTCGGATTTTCTCTAAATAAAATCTCTATTAAAAACACTTTAAAGGGATTTGTTCCGTTTTTAATTTCTTTAATTTTATGCGGTGG
>JANQTQ010000183.1:3069-13869 GCA_030731625.1 Polaribacter sp.
TTCTTTGGATATGCAAGTTATGATAGTGGCTTTTCTGTAGACTACAAAAAGCCCAACAGCATCGTGTACATTGAGAATTCTGATGACAAAACTGCTTATTTTGGAACTTACAACACCACCTTAGACCCTTACACAAGCCAAATTTTTGATGAAACAGCCACAAAAGGAAATCTTAAAAATGCCGAAACAAAAAGCAAATACAATACACATTTTAAATATCACAAACAAACAACTTTTAAAGCGATTCCTTCATCAAAAATAGTGGTAGATTTTGATACGATTATTGGCGATAAACGATATCTAGAATTGCAAATTACACCTACTAGAAAAGTTAATAAATATGAATTTATAACCCACAGTAAAGTTACTTTACAACAATTTAAGGTAAACGATGCCATTGTTAATGATGGCAAAAATTACACGGTAGAAAATGGTACCTTTTTAATTTATTATATGTCAAATTTAGATAAAATTGTAACACTTTCTTTTAGCATAAACAAAGATGAAAAACTAGCTTTTTTGTTAAATGAAATTTCTTATGATTTATTATCGGATTCAAATTTTTCTTTAAAACCAAGATCAAAAGAAATGATGCCAATGCCATTTGTTACCAATGATGCCATTATTATCAGTAAAAAAATAACGCTATAATCAAATTCTTTAGCACAAAAAAAAGCGCTCTAAAAATTAGAACGCTTTTTTTATATACAAAATTATTTTTTACTCAATTTCAGAAACACGCAACGTATTTACCATTCCTCGAGCCTCTGCAGGCATAGAAGCAAGGTTAATAATAATATCTCCAGAATTTACAAAACCTTTAGATTTTGCTATATTATTGATATCGACAACAGTATCATCTGTAGAAAGATTATTATCGTAATAAAAAGCTCTAACACCCCAAAGTAAATTTAATTTTCCTAAAATTCTTCTGTCTGTAGAAAAAGCTAAAACGTGTGTTCTAGGTCTCCAAGAAGAAATTTGAAATGCTGTATAACCACTATTTGTTAATGTACAAATTGCTGCAGCATCCGTATCATTTGCCATTAAAGCAGCATGATAACAAATAGATTTAGTAACAAATCTATTGGTTCTAATATGAGGCGGTTCTTGAGGAACTTTAATCATTCTAGAATTCTCAACAGCTTTGATAATTTCAGTCATTTTTTGAATCACTTTAATAGGAAATTTACCTACAGAAGTTTCTCCAGAAAGCATTACTGCATCTGCACCATCCATAATAGAATTTGCAACGTCATTAACCTCTGCTCTTGTTGGCACAGGATTATCGATCATTGTTTCCATCATTTGAGTAGCAATAATTACAGGAATTCTTGCTCTTTTTGCGCGTCTCACTAATTTCTTTTGAATTAAAGGAACATCTTGCATTGGTATTTCTACACCCAAATCTCCACGAGCAACCATTAATGCATCACAATAAGGAATTAAAGCATCTAAATTTTTAACTGCTTCTGGTTTCTCAATTTTAGCAACAATAGGAATTCTATAATCTGAATGTTGTGCAATTAAATCACGTAACATTCTTAAATCTTCTGGTGTTCTAACAAAAGATAAAGCAATCCAATCTACTTCCAATCCAATTGCAAAAATAGCGTCTTCTTTATCTTTTTTAGTTAAAGCAGGTAAAGAAATTGCGGTATTTGGTAAGTTTACACCCTTTTTAGATCTTAAAGGACCACCCACCATAACTTTTACAAAAACTTCATTCTCTCTATTAGTAGAAATTACCTCGAAACGTAATTTACCATCATCAACCATAATCGTTTCCCCAGCTTTTACATCTTTAGGAAAGCGTTGATAGGTCATAAAAGCTTTTTCTTTGGTTCCAATACATTTCTCTGTAGTAAATGTAAAAGTGTCTCCATCCTCTAATATTACGTCATCTTCCATTACTCCAACGCGTAATTTAGGACCTTGTAAATCTGCAAGAATAGCTACATTGTACCCTTTTTCTTTATTGATTTCTCTAATTAAAGTTACTTTTCTCTTAACATCTTCATAATCTGCATGAGAAAAATTGATTCTAAAAACGTTAACACCGTTAGTCGCTAACTCTGTTAATATTTCTTTTGTGTCAGTTGCTGGCCCTAGGGTAGCAACAATTTTGGTTTTATTATGATTTGGCATATATTCTAAAATATTAAAAATTCTTTAGATTTTAACTTATCTTTATCTATAAAATAAGAGGTTATTATTTGATCTATATTTTTTATTTTTTCTATTGTATCAGACAAAAAACTATCTTCTAACTCTCCAGAAATTTTAATAAAGAAATCTACTTTATTCATTTCTGTAATTAGATATGTTTTTGTTTCTGATGATAATAGAAGTTCATTTGATTCTTGTTGATTTTCTGTTTTAGAGCTATTTGCAATTAGAGACCAATCAAAATCATATTCTTTACTAAAGTAGTTAAAAATTGAAAAAGACGCCTTTGTTTGCTGGTCTTCTATATTTAAATCTTCTCTAGATTTATAAAAACTAGTACTTAAATTTTTATTCAATAAATAGGCTAATTTAAAATCTTCTAATGCTGTATGAATACCTATTAAAGAATAGTCATCTTCAGAAAAATCATCAAAACCTAATGAATGAATTTGCATAAATAATTACTAATTTAGTTCATCTCTGAGATGCGAAATTACTAATACTTTATGAATATTGCAGGGATTTTAACGAAAACGTTATCGTGTTTAGGTTTCTGAAATCTGTTTTTGAAAGGCAAAATAGACTCTTTTAGCTGCCTGTTCCTCTGCTTTCTTTTTAGAAGTTGCCCTGCCTTTTGCTACTTGCTCGCCATCAATGCTAATTTTTACACTAAAGTGCTTTATAGACTCGTTACCAGAGTCTTCATAAGTATCAAATTTATACTTCTTTTTTTGCTTTTGGCACCACTCTATAATTAAACCCTTATAACTCGTAATTTTACCTTCTAACTTCTCGATATCTACATACGGTATAATTACATTTTCGTGGATAAATTTCTGACAAGCATTGTACCCTTTATCTAAATAAATAGCACCAACTAATGCTTCAAAAATATTACCATAAATGTTATCACCAACATTAGCCTTATCTATATTACTTTTTACAAAACGTATTAGGTTTAAATCTTTTCCTAATTCATTTAAATGCTCTCTACTAACAATTTTAGAGCGCATTTGAGTTAGATATCCTTCTGAACCTGTTGGAACTTTTTTGTATAAATAGGCCGCTATTGCAGAACCCAAAATAGAATCACCCAAAAACTCTAAACGTTCGTAATTAACAGGATTACCCTTTCTGTCTAGTATTTGAACAGATCTATGGGTAAATGCCTTTTTGTACTTATTTAAATTTCTTGGAGAAAAATTGAGTAATTTTTTTAATTCGCTTTTTAATTCTTGATCTTCTTTAGAACGAGAGGTAACTATTTTGCGAATAAAATTCATAAACTATTCATCTAATTTCTTAAAAGCTACACAAGCATTATGACCACCAAAACCAAATGTATTACTCATTGCTATTTTAATATCTCTTTTTTGAGGTTTATTAAGCGTAAGGTTTAATTCTGGATTAATATTCTCATCTACCGTTGTATGATTTATTGTTGGCGGCACAATACCATGTTCCATTGCTAAAATAACAGCAATTGACTCAATAGCACCTGCAGCACCCAATAAATGCCCTGTCATAGATTTTGTAGAATTGATATTGATATTCTTAGCATGCTCTCCAAAAACATGAGAAATTGCCTTTAATTCTGCAACATCTCCTAAAGGAGTAGAAGTACCATGCGTATTAATATGATCTACATCTTCTGCTTTAATTCCAGCATTTTCTAAACAGTTTTGCATAACAGCAATAACTCCAATTCCATCTGGATGAGGCGCTGTCATGTGATACGCATCAGAAGACATTCCGCCACCTATTACCTCTGCATAGATTTTAGCACCTCTAGCTTTGGCATGTTCATATTCTTCTAAAATAAGTGCACCTGCTCCTTCTCCTAAAACAAAACCATCACGTTCTGCATCAAAAGGTCTAGAAGCTGTTTCTGCGCTTTCATTTCTTGTAGATAAAGCGTGCATGGCATTAAAACCTCCCATACCTGCAATGGTAATAGCAGCCTCAGAGCCACCCGTTACAATTACATCACAGTATCCTAATCTAATATAATTTAGCGCATCAATCATTGCGTTTGCAGATGATGCACAAGCAGAAACCGTAGTATAGTTTGGCCCCATAAATCCATTTTTAATGGAAATATTACCAGGAGCTATATCTGCTATCATTTTTGGGATAAAGAAAGGATTGAATCTAGGAGTACCATCTCCAGACGCAAAGTTTAATACTTCGTTCTGAAAAGTTTCTAAACCACCAATTCCTGCTCCCCAAATTACGCCAACGCGTAATTTGTTAATTTTGTCTAGATCTAATTTAGAATCTGCAATTGCTTCATCCGAAGCTACCATTGCATATTGCGTAAATCGATCCATTTTGCGTGCTTCTTTTCTGTCGATAAAATCTGTGACATTAAAGTTTTTTAACTCACAAGCAAAACGAGTTTTGAACTTGGCAGCATCATAATACGTTACAGGTCCTGCTCCACTAACTCCGTTAATTAAGCTATTCCAATATTCTTCAATATTATTTCCTATAGGCGTCAATGCGCCAAGTCCAGTAATTACTGCTCGTTTTAATTGCATATTAAATTTACTTTTTTGCTGCTTCTATATAGCTAACTGCTTGACCTACAGTCCCAATATTTTCCGCTTGATCATCTGGAATTTGAATATCGAATTCTTTTTCGAATTCCATAATCAACTCAACAGTATCTAAAGAATCTGCTCCTAAATCGTTTGTGAAGCTAGCTTCTATTGTTACTTCGTTATCGTCTACTCCTAATTTGTCTACGATGATAGCTTTTACTCTTGATGCAATGTCTGACATAATTCTGTTTTTTTAAAAATTTAAATCGACGCAAAAATACGAATCTTATTAATTCTAACTAATTTTTGCGCAGAAAATGATTACTAAAGATAAATAAAAATGTTTAATCTATTCTTAAAATAACCAATTTGTTAATAATTATTCTTTTTTTTGTACTCTAGATATATAGTTATGAAGCGTATAGTTGTTTTTGCATCTGGTTCTGGAACGAACGCAGAAAATATTATTAAATTTTTTAATCACACTAAAATTGCTAAAGTTACTCAGGTGCTATGTAACAATGAACATGCCAAAATTTTTGATAAATGTAAGTCCTTAAACGTTAATTGTTTACTTTTTAATAAACAAGATTTTTCCACAGAAAACACCATCTTAAATCTATTAAAAGACAAGGCAGATTACATTATTTTGGCCGGTTTTTTATGGAAAGTTCCCACAAAAATTACGGAAGCTTTTCCAAAAAAAATTATTAACATTCACCCTGCTTTATTGCCAAAATATGGTGGAAAAGGCATGTACGGAATGAATGTTCATAAAGACTTAAAAGAGAATAATGAAACAGAAACTGGCATTACAATTCACTATGTAAATGAAAATTATGATGAAGGCGCCATCATTTTTCAAGCAAAAACAGCGCTAAATGACACAGATTCTGCAGAAACAATTGCCGAAAAGATTCATATTCTAGAACAAAAACACTTTCCAAAGGTTATTGAAAGTGTAATTTTAGGCACACATGAGTAAAAAAAAATATTATGTAGTTTGGAAAGGTAGAAAAACGGGCGTTTTTACTTCTTGGAATGTTTGTAAACGACAAATTGATGGTTTTGAAGGCGCACAATACAAATCGTTTGTAAACTTAGATGAAGCCGAAATTGCATCCAAAAAAAACTATGAGGATTATAAAGGTAAAAACACTAAAACAGTAGTTTTATCATCCGTAGAAAAAGAAAAATATGGGAAACCTATTTTAGAAAGTATTTCTGTGGATGCTGCTTGTGCTGGAAATCCGGGTAAAATGGAGTATAGAGGCGTTTTTACTCATAACAAAAAGCAACTTTTTTTAATGGGACCTTTTCAAAAAGGCACTAATAATATTGGCGAATTTTTAGCTTTAGTGCACGGAATTGCACTTTTAAAAAAGAAAAACAAAGAAGATATTCCTATTTATTCTGATTCTAAAATTGCCATGAGCTGGATTCGTCAAAAAAAATGCAAAACAAATCTTCATTTTGATGCTTCTAATCAAGAACTTTTAGAGCTGATAAAAAGAGCCGAAAACTGGCTTAAAGAAAATACATTTAAAAATCCTATCTTAAAATGGGAAACCAAAGCTTGGGGAGAAATTCCTGCGGATTTTGGCAGAAAATAGTTTTCTTATAAAAATTTGATAAAACTAATACTATTAATGCTTTTTTTAATAACAATTAACAACTAGAAAGTTGTTTATCATACAAATATGTAATCTAACTAAAAAAACACTTTAGTTTTCATCAATTTTAGTTTAAATTTGATCTTGAAAAAGAATTATGTTGGTTACAAACTAGTAAATAGTTTTATATTTTGTTTAAAAATTGCGCATCTTAGATAAAAAAGTAGCGTTAACCTTGTTACTTATTAAAAGTAAAATAAGCTTAACCACTTAGCAAAATCAAATGTTATTGGTTTACTTAAAAGAGTACTTTTTTAGGCATTACTTCACAAAAATTCTTTTCATATAAATATTAATTGCTAAAAATAATTATGATTATGAGAGAAAGTATTAACGATCAAAAAGTAGAAAATCAAATTAACCATGTACTCGAACAAGTTGTTTGCAGAAGAAGACAATTAGGCTTTTCGCAAACCGATTTGGCAGAAAAACTAGGCATCACTTTAAATGGTTATTATAAGTTTGAAAAAGGAAAAATAAAACTAGATTTTAGACGAATGTTAGAAATTTCGGAAATTTTAAACGTAGAAATACATTATTTTATCAAACCTAGTAACGCTTAAAAAAGCGTCTTTTTTTTTACATAATTTATAGAGATTATACTATAGTAAGAAGTTTTCACTGGCAGTATTCAGTTTGTAATGAACTGCAAACTGCCAATGAAAACTAAAGCCGAAAGATTGAAAAAGGCTACAAATTAAATCCGATAGAAAACAATACGACTCTTGGTAAAATAAAGGTTTTGGAATCAGAAATTAAGTAATCAGAAAAACTGTTGCTTTGTTTAAATTGCGCATTAAACATATTTTGAGCCGTAATTTTATAACTCCAAGCAGAATTTTCTTTTTTATAAGACAGTGTTGCATTTGCAATTTCATACACATTTTTTTGACCTAATGTTTTGTTTTGATAATTGCTCTGTTTATAGTCGAAATTAAAAATAAATCCTTTTAAAAAATCGTAATCTATAGTAACAAAAGGTTCTGTAGTTACAAATTTTGAGGTATTTAAACTTGATGTAAATTTGCCAATATCGGTTTTTAAACCAACTTCTATTGTTGGAAAGTTTTTAAACAAGGTTTCTATTGCAAACTCATAATCATACCCATTATTTGTATTGGTTTGGTTTGTGTTGTTAATTTCTTGAATGTATGTTGAGCTGTTAAAACCTACATCAAACTTGTATTTTAAGTCTTTAATTGTTTTTTCTAAATGGATATTTCCTCTCCAATCTTCTGAAGGATTTTCAAACATTTTTACGGTTAAAAACTGATTGACATCATTAAAATCTACTGTGCTTCTAACGCCTTTTATTTGTTTGTTATAATTTAAATTGGCAAACAACATAATGCCTCTGTACAAACTAAACCTACTAAAGTAAGCTCTTGCTGCGTGATATAAATTGTTTTCTAAAGTTTCATTTCCTTTAAAAACGGAATTATACGATTGTAAATAATATCGATTTGCAAATTTACTAGCATCAGAAAAAGAGGTTTTTAAATTGTAGTTTAGTTGTAGTTTTTTTGATTTATTAAACTCAATATCAGCTAAAAAATCTGGTAAAACCACCCATTTATTATTTTCTAAATTGGTTTGATTGGCTAAATTCCAGTTGTAATTATGTAGTTCTACACCTTGTTTTACGGTAAAAATGCCCGTTCTAAATTTGTAATGCATTCCTAAAAATAAATCGTTTAATTTAAAATTTAAGTCATTACCGAATCCGCCATTGGCGAAATTATTTATAGAACCATCATCTAAAGTTTGGCTGTCATCCGTTAAAAAATCTTCACTTAAAAATTTATTTCCAACAGTTGTATAGATGTGATTGCTGTTGTTAATTTCCCAAAAGTGTTTAAAAATAACATCTAAATTTTGTTCTTGGGTGTCTTTAAGTTGATTAATTCGCAGTACATCTTGGCTGTTATCCGCGGGAATTAAACCTTGTAAAATTGGGTTTTGCGTTTGCCAAAAAGCTTCGTTATTGTTTTTATCAAACACATAACTAAACACAGAAGAAAATGTGTGTTTGTTATTTTGCCTTTTATGCCATTCTATATTTTGATTGATGTAGGTTGCTGTTAAATTTCTATCTGTAGCAATGGTATTTGTGTTTGCATTAATTAGAGAAACCAAACTATTGTTGTTGGTGTTATTAGTTCTTTTTACTTGACTTCTTACGTACCATTTTTCTTTAGTGTTTGGAGTATATTCTACATTTAAATTACCAATTCCTAATAAATTATCTGCAGTTGTAGTATTGGTTCTTTGCTCTGTAAATGTGGTGTATTCATTTACATTTTCTACAAAACTACTAGTGTTTGAGTTGCTAAAAATTGCATAGCCAGAAACATCTAGTTTTGATGTGGCTACTTTTGTAATATTTAAGGCGCCAAATTTTTGTTTGCTAGAAAGCACATCATTGCTCTCCATAAATTGAGAAAAATCGCCACCTTTAAAATTAAAGTTACCGCTAAAAATGGCGTTGACTCCTCCCGAAAAACTCATATAATCTTTAAACGTAAATGTTTTTTCGCCAATATTATTTATGTTTCCAATAAAATTTACATTGGTTTTAGGTGAATAATAAAACAAATTGGCACTGGTTTTATAAAAATCTTTATTGCCTTTACCCGCTTCTACATCACCAAAAACAAAGCGTTTTTTATCTTCTTTTAATTTGATGTTCATTGCCATTTCATCAGAATCTGTTAATCCTTTTAAAAAAGCAACCTCGTTATAATTGTCTATTACCTCTACATTACCAATAGCATTTGCAGGAATATTTTCTACTGCTAATTTAGAACCACCACCAAAAAACTTTTTGCCATCTACTAACATGGTTGTAACTTTTTTACCTTGTACCGTTACGCCTCCGTTTTTATCTACTTCTACTCCTGGTAGTTTCTTTAAAACGTTTTTAAGTTTGCGTTCTGTTCCGTTTATAAATTTACTGGTTTTATAAATAGTTGTATCTCCACGCACAGTAACTGGCATTTCTATAATTACCTCTTCTAATTGCTCTGAAGATTGCTGCAGCGTAAAGTTTTTAGTAGCAGATTTTAAAGCAATAAATGTATAATCTATAGGTTTGTAGCCTAAATAAGAAATACTAATAGTAATTGTATCACCTTCTTGTAGAATTAGTTTATAATACCCTTCGTTATCTGTAATGGCAAACTGCAAATTTTTAGAAACATCTTTGGGTTTTGCGATTACATTTGCGTAGGGCAAAGGATTTTGTAAGCTGTCTTTTACAGTGCCTGAAAGGATTGTTTTTTGCGCTGAAATTGAAAACCCAAAAAACATAAAAAAAAGAAGTAAATTCTTAGTCATTAATTTCTATTATAAAAATCGGGCATAGCTTTTCTTGTTAAATTCTTAAACTCTTCTTGCGTCAATATTTTTATATTTTTTGGTTCAGTAATTTCTATTCTTTGAATTGGGTTTAATTCTATTTTTATTGCAGTAATTGTAATTGTGTTTCTATTTAGCTCTAAAATTACACCTGGTAATCCATAAAATTCCATTATACCATATTGATAAGGTAATTTTGGTGTATACCAAGCTTCTAAATTTTGCTTTCCATTTCTTGGGTTTATCAAAATTGCTTTATAACATAAAAAACCTTGAATAGTTTTTGTTTCTTGTTTAAGTACCCACTTTGGTAATTCGTTTTCTATTAAAAAACACTCTCCAAGTAAGTAACAATCTAAAGTTTTACTTTCGTATTTCATTGTTAAATTTTGAGTATAAAATTTCTTTTCACTTCCAGACATAATATGAGTTATATTGATATCGTCTTTGTTAGTAAAATCCATTTTATCTACGGCATAATATTCGGAGACAGATTCGTTAAATTTTAAAATTACTTTAATATCTTTTGCATTTTTATAAATTTGATTCACTCCTTTTTGAATATGTTTCTTACTATCTTCATTATTTTGTTCGATAGACTTTAAAGCCATCTTAGAACTGGCTAAATAAGTGATTTTACCTTCTATCTTTTGTGAAAAAACAAGAGAAACGTTAAAAAGTAAAAAAATAAGTACTAAATATTTCATTTTATGATTTTTTAAAAACCTCTAATACTTTAATAATATTAGAGGTTAGAATTAATAAGTATTAACATCCTCTCAAACAGCCAGTATAATATCTCATATAAATATCCATATAGAATTGATAGTCATTTGGGCTTTCATTATTATTATCTGCAATTTGTAAAACATTACTTTTAGACCATTGAACACAATCGCTCGCACAACCAAATTCTTCCACTACTTCAATAGCTTCTTTTGTTGTTGGTAAAATTTCATCATTAGTAGATGCTGCATTTATAAAACTCATTCCTGTTGCTAGAACAAATACTAGACTTAATATTACTTTTTTCATAATTAATCTGTTTAAAAGTGTAC
>JANQTQ010000184.1 GCA_030731625.1 Polaribacter sp.
AATTAACAATCTACAATTCTAACAGTAACTGCTAAACCTCCTTCAGAAGTTTCTTTGTAATTTTTATTCATGTCTTTTGCGGTTTCCCACATCGTATCAATCACTTTATCCAAAGAAACTAAACATTCTTTCGGATTGGTTTCCAACGCAATTTCTGCTGCATGAATTGCTTTTATGGCGCCCATTGAATTTCTTTCAATACAAGGAACTTGTACCAAACCACCAATAGGATCGCACGTTAAACCCAAATGATGTTCCATGGCAATTTCTGCCGCTGATAAACATTGTTCTGGCGAACCTCCTAATAATTCTGTTAAAGCTGCAGCTGCCATTGCAGATGACACGCCAATTTCTGCCTGACAACCTCCCATTGCTGCAGAAATTGTGGCATTCTTTTTAAAAATACTGCCAATTTCGCCAGCAACTAATAAAAATCTTTTGATGTGACTAAAATCTGCCTCATGATTTTCTATCACTAAATAATACATTAAAACAGAAGGAATTACACCTGCGCTTCCGTTTGTTGGCGCAGTGACAACTCTACCTAAAGCAGCATTTACTTCATTTACAGAAAGTGCAAAACAGCTCACCCATTTTAAAATTTCTCTAAATTTAACTTCCGTGCTTCTAATGGCAGTTATCCATTCTTTCGGATTTTTATAGGTAGTGTCTTTTATTAATTTAGTGTGCAAATCAAAAGCTCTACGTTTTACATTTAATCCTCCAGGAAGTTTCCCTTCTGTATGACATCCAATATGCATACACTCTAACATCGTGTCCCAAATTCGATGCAATTCAAAATCAATTTCATCAGAAGAACGTAATTCTAATTCATTTTTTAAAACGATATCAGAAATTAATAAATTTTTGTTTTCACAATATTCTTCTAATTGAATTGCTTTATTAATCGGATACGGAAAATTCTTTTTGGAGATTTCTATGACTTCTTCTAAATGATCTTTTTCTTGCACAATAAAACCGCCACCAATAGAAAAATAGGTTTCAGTTGCGATTTCTTTGCCTTTACAAAAACCTCTAAAAGTCATTCCGTTTGCATGAAAAGGTAAAAATTCTTTGTTAAAAACAATGTTTTCAACAGAAAAAGTAATTTCTCTCTCGTTATTAAATTGTAATTTCTGATGGATTTTAATTTGATGTACAATCTTATCAATATCAGCAATCGGAATATATTCAGGGTCTGTTCCGCTTAAACCTAATAAAATGGCATAATCTGTAGCATGCCCTTTTCCTGTTAGTGATAAAGAACCAAACAAATCGATTCTTATTCCATCTATTTGATCAAATAAATTGCTTTCTTTGATGGTTTTAATCCATTGTTGCGCTGCTCTCCAAGGACCAAGCGTATGCGAACTTGATGGACCAACACCAATTTTAAGCATATCAAAAACACTAATAAATTGCGACATTCGTAAATATTTGACTTATTATGGTCGTAAATGTAAAAAATCCAACTCAATGAGCTGGATTTTTTTTATATTATTAAAAGAATTCTTTTTTACATTCCGTAAACAGACTCTTTTCCAAATTCAACCGCTAACATATAGTACACTACAGCTCTGTACTTACTTCTTTCAGATTTACCAATAGCTTCAATTACTTTTGCTATCGCTTCGTCTAATTTTGGTCCGTCTTCTAAACCTAACTTTTTCATTAAAAAGTTCTTTTTAACGGTTTCTAATTCTTTTGCATCAGATCCAGATACCGTTTCTGCGTCTCTTTTATAAATAGATGGACCCAAACCTTTAGTTACCGCTTTTAATAAATCTGCATTGTATCCAAGACCTTTATCGTCCATAAATTTAGAATACTGCGCTACTTTCTCGTCAAATTTACTCATGATTGTATTTTTTAATTAATTATTTTTTATTGAACCTTTCAAATATAAGAAATAAATATGGTTTTCAAATCTTTAGGTGTTCTGTAATTTAAGACACAAATAATGTCAAACTGTCACAAATTATTTTAAAAAAAATTATAAAACTGCCATTTTACAAGTATAAAATTGTTGGCACACAGTTTGACTATTGACTAACCGTAAAACTGAATTAAGAATTTTTTAAATATAAATATTAGTTATGAGTAAAATTATTGGAATAGATTTAGGAACAACAAACTCTTGTGTATCTGTAATGGAAGGTAATGAGCCAGTTGTAATTCCTAATGCTGAAGGAAAAAGAACTACACCATCAATCGTTGCATTTGTTGAAGGTGGAGAGCGTAAAATTGGAGACCCTGCAAAGAGACAAGCAGTAACGAACCCAACAAAAACTGTTTATTCTATTAAACGTTTTATGGGTAATAAATTTTCTGATTCTTCTAACGAAATAAAAAGAGTACCTTATAAAGTAGTTAAAGGAGATAATGATACACCTAGAGTAGATATTGATGGTCGTTTATACACGCCTCAAGAAATTTCTGCAATGGTATTACAAAAAATGAAAAAAACAGCAGAAGACTATTTAGGAACTGATGTAACTGAAGCTGTAATTACTGTACCTGCTTATTTTAACGATGCACAAAGACAAGCTACAAAAGAAGCTGGTGAAATTGCTGGTTTAAAAGTAAGAAGAATTATAAACGAACCTACTGCTGCTGCTTTAGCGTATGGTTTAGACAAATCTCATGATGATAAAAAAATCGTTGTTTTCGATTTTGGTGGTGGAACACATGACGTTTCTATCTTAGAATTAGGAGATGGTGTTTTCGAAGTATTAGCTACTGATGGTGATACACATTTAGGTGGTGATGATGTTGATGCAAAAATCATAGACTGGTTAGCTGCTGAATTTAAAGCGGATGAAAACATGGATTTAACTACAGATCCTATGGCTTTACAACGTTTAAAAGAAGCTGCTGAAAAAGCGAAGATCGAATTATCTTCTTCTGCTTCTACAGAAATTAACTTGCCTTATATTACTGCAACTGCAAGCGGACCAAAACACTTAGTTAGAACTTTATCTAAATCTAAATTTGAGCAATTAATTGACGATTTAGTAAAAAGAACTATTGAGCCTTGTGCTACTGCTTTAAAAAATGCTGGTTTATCAAAATCTGATATCGATGAAATCGTATTGGTTGGTGGTTCTACAAGAATACCTGCTGTACAAGAAGCTGTTGAAAAATTCTTTG
>JANQTQ010000185.1 GCA_030731625.1 Polaribacter sp.
CAGCCTTGCGCATGCGCGATGAAAATCCGGGAAGAAGCGTAATTCTCGTTAGCAAGGACATTAATCTTCGATTGAAGGCTAAATCAGTTGGTTTGGCAGCCGAAGATTACGAAACTGGTAAAAAGAAGGTGGATCGTAGTTTAATTTATAAACTAGGAATTGCAGGTTTCGCATTTGGAAATGTAATGTTTTTGTCGTTTCCAGAATATTTTGAAGTTTCAGAGTTTTGGCTAGAACAGTATAAAAACACCTTTAGATGGTTAATGTTTTCGTTTTCATTACCCATTGTATTTTATGCAGCAAACGATTATTTTATATCGGCTTATAAAGGATTAAGTTCTAGAATCTTAAATATTGATGTGCCTATAGCACTTGGCGTTGCAGTACTTTTTATAAGAAGTACTGTAGAAATTATTTTAGATCTCGGTACTGGTTTTTTTGATAGTTTAACCGGATTGGTTTTTTTCTTACTGTTAGGAAAGTTCTTTCAGCAAAAAACATATAATTTTTTGTCTTTTGAACGAGATTATAAATCGTATTTCCCAATTGCTGTTACTAGAATAACAGCAAATCATAAAGAAGAAAATATTCAAATTTATAATGTAGAAAAAGGTGATCGACTATTAATAAGAAATCAGGAATTAATTCCAGTTGATGGCATTCTTATCAACGGAAATGCACAAATTGATTATAGTTTTGTAACTGGTGAGGCTGTTCCTATTGCTAAAAAATCAGGAGATAAATTATTTGCTGGAGGGAAACAACTTTCTGGAGTAATTGAAATGGAAGTTTTAGCGTCTGTTTCTCAAAGTTATTTAACTCAACTTTGGAGTAACGATGTTTTTGCAAAAGACAAATTATCATCGTTTAAAACATTAACCGATAAAATTAGTAAAAACTTTACAATTTTTGTGTTGTCCATAGCGTTTTTATCAACTGCTTTTTGGTTGTATCACGATTCAAGTAAGGCTTTAAATGTTTTTACAGCAGTATTAATTATTGCTTGTCCTTGTGCCATTGCATTAGCAGCACCGTTTGCATTAGGTAATCTTTTAAGAATTTTTGGAAAGAAAAAGTTCTACTTAAAGAACGCAACAGTTATTGAGCAATTGGCTAGTATCAATTCAATTATTTTTGATAAAACAGGTACATTAACTACCAATAAAGAAAATACGGTTACTTATCTAGGTGATGAATTAAATACTCAAGAAAAAAGTATTTTAAAAAGTACGTTAAGAGCATCAAATCACCCTTTGAGTAGAAGTTTATATAACACTTTTACAGATGTAGATACGCTAACAATTGCCAATTATAATGAGGTTATAGGTAGAGGAATAGAAGCAAATTATCAAGAAAATAGTTTAAAACTTGGCTCAGCATCTTTTGTTAAAAATGATGAAGAAATATTCTCTTTAGATACTTCTGTTCACGTTAGTTTTAATGAAGTTTATAAAGGAAAATTTACTTTTAAAAATTCTTATAGAAAAGGAGTTAATGAACTTTTTAATTCCTTAAAAAAAGAATATGATTTGTCGGTTGTTTCTGGTGATAACGAAGGTGAAAAAGATTTTTTAATTGAAAATCTACCAAGAGAAACTAAACTTTTGTTTAACAAAAAACCAGAAGATAAATTGGATGTTGTTGCAGACTATCAAAAAGAAAATAAAAAAGTTGCCATGATAGGTGATGGTTTAAACGATGCGGGAGCGCTTGCAAAAAGTGATGTTGGTATTTCTTTGTCAGAAAATATTAATGTTTTTTCTCCTGCATGCGATGCTATATTAGATGCTTCTCAATTTAATAAAATTGAAGCATTTTTAATTGCATCTAAAAAAGGGATCTCTGTAATAAAACAGAGTTTTTTATTATCGCTTTGTTACAATATTGTTGGTTTGTATTTTGCAGTTAAAGGAGATTTAATGCCCGTAATAGCGGCTATTTTAATGCCATTAAGTTCTATAAGTATTGTTATTTTTACAACTATTTCAACTAATTTAATAGGAAAAAAAATAAAATAAAAATTTATGAATGTAGCCTCCTTTTTAGAAGATTTAAAATTTAGTAAATTAAAACCAGTTGTTTCATTATTGATGGATACTGATTTTTCAAAAGAAATTAGAGTTGTCTTTGATGAAGGGCAAACAATGGATGATCATCAAGCACCATTTGCAATTATTGTTCAAGTACTAAAAGGAAGCATTGATTTTGGAATTAATGAAGAAGTAAAACAATTGAAAGCAGGAGATTTGGTTTCTTTAAAACCACATGTTGTTCATAATCTTAAAGCAACAGAAATTAGTGTTGTTCGTTTAAGTTTATCAAAATCAGATGATTTAAAAAGAGTACAAAATGTATAAAATCCGTAAGTAAAATAGAGTTTGTTAATTATGGCCATTGCTATGAAAATAGATTTAAATAAAACAAAATAATTATGAGTGTACATATAGCCGCAAAAAAAGGAGAAATAGCGGAAACAGTTTTGTTACCCGGAGATCCATTAAGAGCAAAATGGATTGCAGATACGTTCTTAAAAGATGTTTTTCAGTATAATGATGTGCGTGGTATGTTTGGTTTTACTGGAACCTATAATGGTGAAAAAATATCTGTTCAGGGTACCGGAATGGGAATTCCTTCAACCTTAATTTATGCAACAGAATTAATTACAGAATACGGTGTAAAAAACTTAATTAGAGTAGGTTCTGCAGGTTCATATCAAAAGGATGTAAAAATTAGAGATATTGTTTTGGCAATGGCAGCTTCAACAAATTCGGGTTTAAATACCATTCGTTTTAATGGCGCAGATTTTGCGCCAACAGCAAGTTTTAAATTATTTCAAAAAGCAATTGAGGTTGCAAAAGAGAAAAATATTATTGTAAAAGCTGGCGGAATTTTAAGTTCTGATGAGTTTTATGCAGATGATTTTGATAGTTACAAAAAATGGGCAGATTATGGCGTTTTGTGCGTAGAAATGGAAACTTCTGGTTTGTATACGGTTGCTGCAAAACACAACGTAAATGCACTTTCTATTTTAACTATTTCTGATAGTTTAGTAACCAAAGAAAGAACTACATCCGAAGAAAGAGAACAAACATTTAAAGAAATGATTGAAATTGCTTTAGAATTAGCATAGTTGTT
>JANQTQ010000186.1 GCA_030731625.1 Polaribacter sp.
TGTTTTATGTAACACCAATTTAGGTGAAAATACTAAAAACTGCAAACTCCTTATTCATAAAGGTTTGCGGTTAGATAAAAGTATTGACTCACGGATTTAAGGTGCAAATCCGCGCTATCAGGTTATCATACATAAGACATAAAAAAAATGAAAAAAGAATATTACTTTTCGTTAGAGAAAAAGCTAAAAATGAGTTTGGTAATAGTTTAGGTTATGTTTTTATTGGTGAAGGTGAATTGAAAGATTATAAAGGTTCTAAACCAATGAGTATTAATTGGGAGCTTCAAGAACCGATGCCTCATTATTTATGGAAGGATGCAGCCAAATTATCAATTGGTTAATTATTTGTGCTAATAAAAGCGTAAAATAAAATCATTTTTCAAAATGAAAGAAGAAACAAATACTTTATATGCCATTTATAAAAATGGAATACACTTAGGTAATGAAAAAGGTAAAAACATTAATGCTGCAATTAGAAAGTATCTAATTGCAGCATTATATGGGAATCTTTTAGATGATAAGGAGTTCGTTTCTTTATATTCAGGTAAAGAAGCAATTGAAAAAATACATTTCTTATAAATGAATCCCTTAAAACTTATACTCTTTCAAAGCTTTTGGAAACTTCTCTGGGTTTGCCGCTAAATGATAACGAGGATCATCGATATCATCAATAATAATATCTGTAAAAATAGGGCTCGATTTATAGAGTAGCAGTTTACAATCTTGACTTAAATGTTTTAACGTAATTTCTTTTCCTGCGGTTTGGTATTTTTCTACCAAGGCAAAAATAGCTTCAATAGCAGAATGATCTGAAACACGCGCTTCTACAAAATCGATTTCTACTTTATCAGGATCATTTTTAATATCAAACTTTTCATTAAAAGTAGCAATACTTCCAAAGAATAAAGGTCCCCAAATTTCATATATTTTTGTGCCATCTTCTCTAAAACGCTTTCTAGCTCTAATCTTTTTAGCGCTTTCCCAAGCAAAAACCAAGGCAGAAACAATAACCCCCACAAAAACGGCAATCGCTAAATCAAAAAATACGGTTACTGCAGAAACGATGATTAATACAAAAGCATCCGATCTTGGTATTTTCTTTAAAATTCTAAAACTAGACCAAGCAAAAGTTTCTATCACCATCATAAACATTACCCCAACAAGTGCTGCAATAGGTACTTGCTCTATATATGTATCAGCAAATAAAATAAAAGTTAAAAGCGTTAACGCCATCATAATTCCAGATAAACGACCACGTCCGCCAGCATTAATATTAATAACTGTTTGTCCAATCATACCACAACCACCTGTTCCGCCAAAGGCGCCACTAACAATGTTTCCTGCACCTTGTGCAATACATTCTTTATTTCCGTTTCCTCTAGATTCTGTTAATTCATCCACTAAATTCATGGTCATTAACGTTTCTATTAAACCTACGGATGCTGCTAAAAAAGCATACGGAGCTATAAATTGTAAGGTATCAAGATTAAAAGGAAGGTTGCTCCATAATTCTGCAACGTTTAAATTTTTAGACAATTCTGCAATTCCGTTTAAACCTGCGCCACCACCATCTCTAATAAAATCGCCCACATTAATAGAACCTAATCCGCCAAAAATTGAAATTAACGTAACAATTAAAATGGCTGTTAATGCTGCAGGAATTTTTGTAGTTAATTTAGGTAACCCCCAAACTATAAACATGGTTAACAACACTAAACCAATCATTACATACAACGTTTTGCCTTGCATGGTTGTTTTTACAACACCACTATCTTTTACAGAATAAAACCCTTTATCAGCAACGTTAAAAACTACTTTCTTCGTTTTTGCATCAAAAACTTGTCCCTCTGAAACCAAAAATACTTCTTCGTTGGTAACCGTATTTTTTACGGATTGACCCTCAATGGTATATAATACGGTGTTAGAGGTAATATCTTTTACTTGATTATTAGCTACATTATAAATTAACTCATTCGATTCGGTTTTACGCATATTTTGTCCGAAGAAATCTTTTTTATTCTCTTTAAACATGCCCAGTTGCGCCATAAAGATCACAATGGCCAAACCGTTTACAAAACCTAACATTACAGGATGCGGAATTAAACGCACAAAACGACCTAGTTTAAAAAGTCCCGCAAAAATTTGAATAATTCCCATTAATACCACGGCGGCTAAGAGGTAAAAGTAGCCCATGTTTTCAACAGGATGGTCAAATAACAAGCCTTTTGCGTGTCCTTCTTGTATCATATGAACAAAAATAACAGCTACAGCACCCGCTGCTCCAGAAATTAAACCCGGTCTTCCACCAAAACTCGCAGAAATAATACCTACTACAAAAGCACCAAATAAAGCTACGATGGGGCTTATTTGTGCTACAAAGGCAAATGCAACTACTTCTGGAATCATCGCTAAAGAAACCGTGATTCCTGCTAGTACATCGTCTTTGGCATTGGGTATTATTTTTCTAATGAAGTCAGTCATAATTAAGTAGCTTTTAAAAAGCGGCAAAGATACTTTGTTTTTTTTAGATACCCTTAAAGACCGTACATTAATAAGTAATGAGTTGTATTTACTAGAAATTTGGGTTACGTTAGGTCTTGATTTTTATACGTGTTATAAACCAATTTAATGTTGGCGAAGGTGTTTTTTAACGCTTCCGCTATTTCATTTTCATTTTTAAAACCAACGTCTGTAATGCCTTCTTCTGTTTGTGGTATTAATTGTCCGTCAAAATCAGAGGTCATTAAAAACCAATGCGTTTCTTTTAGTTTGATGCCTTTGTAAAAATAAATATGATAGGTAGTAATTAATTTTCTTTTGATGGATAAATTAAAAATACCACATTCTTCTTCAACTTCTCTAATTCCGGCAGTTTCAATACTTTCTCCTTTTTCTATTTTCCCTTTTGGTAAATCCCAAAAGTTATTTCTAAAAATAAACAAGACTTCTTTTTTAGAGTTTACAACCAATCCGCCAGCGGCAGGAATCACTTTCATATTTTTTAAGAAGGCTTGCCAATCATCTTCTAAATTAGAAGAAAACAACACGATGCCTGTAACCTCTTGATTATTAAGTTGGTTTAATATTTCATCAAAGACAATATTTTTAAAGTTATAAATAGGAAATTTATTTTCTTTTTTTAGAGAAGAAGTAATAATAATTGGTTTATCATTTATAAAAACTTTATACATTTGCGTTATGATTTTAAACAAAGATAACGCAAAAAAAACAGCCGAACATTTATTGCAAATTAAAGCAATAAAGTTAAGTCCAAATGATCCGTTTCAATGGGCTTCTGGCTGGAAGTCTCCTATATATTGTGATAATAGAATAACTTTATCTTTTCCTCCTGTTCGCATTTTTTTAAAGGAAGAAATAGCTAAAATTGTTGAGTTACAGTATGGGAAACCAGATGTAATTGCAGGTGTTGCAACTGGTGCCATTGCTATTGGTATTTTAGTTGCTCAAGAATTAGGCTTGCCTTTTGTGTATGTTCGACCAGAGCCTAAAAGCCACGGAAGAAAAAACCAAATAGAAGGTCATTTAGAACGCGGACAAAATGTGGTGGTGATAGAAGATTTAATTAGTACAGGAACGAGCAGTTTAAATGCTGTTGCTGCTATTAAAGAAGCTGGTGGTGTTGTAAAAGGAATGGTAGCTATTTTTACCTATGGTTTTCAAATTGCAGAAGATAATTTTAAGGAAAAGAACATCCATTTAACTACTTTAAGTAATTATGAAAACTTATTGGCACAAGCGTTAGCTAGTAACTATATTACAGAAAAAGAGTTAAGCACTTTAAAAGAGTGGAAAGAGAATCCTAGTCAGTGGAAACAATAAAAAACAGATAATTATGAATATAAGCGGTACTAAAGTAGTAGTTAATAAATCTCAAAAAGAAACGTTTGTTTTTTTAACAGATTTAAAGAATTTTGAACAATTAATGCCAGAATCTATTCAGAAATTTGAAGTTGACGGTGATTCTTTCATCTTCGGATTAAAAGGAATGCCAGAAATAAGATTGGTTTTAAAAGAAAGTACCGAGTTTTCGAACATCACTTTAGGGGCAGCTAGTAGTAAATTAAGTTTTGAATTGGTTGCTAATATTGATGAGGTAAATGATACTACTTCGGAAGTTCAGCTAGATTTTAATGGAGAATTTAATATGATGATGGCTATGATGGTAAAAAAACCATTAACTAGTTTTATTGATACATTAACAGAAAATTTAGGAAAAGTTTAAACGAAAGAAATTTCTTTTACGCCAAATTCTTTAATGGTCTCATCATCTAATTCAATTTGAAGATTGCCATACAGAGAAACACCTATAATTTTACCCATAAACAAAACATCATTTTTATCTTTAAACATAGAAGGGATGTTTTTTTTATACAACACATTTAAATAACCAGTTTCTAATTGTTGGTACTTTTTAAGGCAAAGTATCTGGATGGTTTTCTTTAAATTTTCGATAAGTTCGATTAACAAGGTATCTAAATCAAATTCAGCATTGGTGCAATTTTTTAAAGAAGTTGCTTTTTTTAACGCATCTGGAAATTTTTCTTGATTCACATTTAAACCAATTCCTATTATAGAACTCGTAATTTTAGTGCCTTTAATGCTATTTTCTATTAAAATGCCACAGATTTTCTTGCTTGCTGACATAATGTCGTTAGGCCATTTAATAGAAAGGTTGGGTGTTTTATGGGCAAAAAGCGTTTGATAAATAGCCAAAGAAACAGCAAAGTTTAAATATTTTTGGTCTTTAATATCTAATTCGAAACCATTTGTAAACACACTGAATGTAAGGTTTTTAAAGGGTTCTGAGAACCATTTATTTGCTACTTGACCGCGTCCTTTTTGCTGGTTGTTTGTAACCACAACAGTAAGGTTTTCTAGTGCAGAATTTTGTGCCATTTCTTTTAAATAAGAATTGGTAGAATCAATGGCATTAAGTTTGATTATTTTCAAGTGTTAAATAAAGTGTAAACAAGTTCAATATTACATAAAATACTCGCAAAAAAATAATAACTTTGCACTAAAATTAGAAAAATATTAATGGCAAAAAAGCAAGCAAGCATAGACGATTTAATCTCTGTGATTATTAAAGGAATAGATGATGTTAAGGGAGAAAATATTTTATTATTAGATTTAAGAGAAATAGAAAACACCGTGTGTGATTATTTTATTATCTGTTCTGGTAATTCTAATACACAAGTAAATGCAATTTCTGGTTCTGTACAAAAAGTAGTAAGCAAAACATTAAAAGACAAACCTTGGCATATAGAAGGGCAAACCAATTCTGAATGGATTTTAATGGATTACGTAAACGTAGTGGTGCATGTTTTTCAAAAACATGTTAGAGACTTTTATGATATTGAAAGCCTTTGGGGCGATGCAAAAATTACAGAAATAAATCCAGTTTAAACCTATTGATTTTATAACACATGAGCGATTCAAATAAAGACAATAAATCTAATTTACCTAAATTTAAGTTTAATTCATATTGGATTTATGGTGCAATTTTTATTATAATTATTGCTGTACAATTTTTTAGTAGTGGAGATTTAGCTTCTAAAAGTATTTCAAAAAATAAATTTGAAAAAATACTTAAAGATAATGACATTAAAGAAATTGTAGTAATTAACAAAGATGTAGCACAAATTTTTTTAACAGCAGAAGCGTTAAAAAAATCAGAACATGCAAAGCAAACATCAACTACTTTTTATAGACCAGGATCTCCTGTTTATGAATATAATTTTGGAGATTTAAGAACATTTGAAGAAAGTGTTGCCGTTATAAAAAAAGAAAACAATCTACTTGTTGATATAGATAATAAAGAAAGTACAAGTATTCTTGATGCCATATTAGGCTTTTTACCATTCATCATTTTAATTGGGGTTTGGTTATTCTTTATGAGAAGAATGTCTGGTTCTGGCGGTGGTGCAGGCGGTGGAGGTCAAATTTTTAGCATTGGTAAATCAAAAGCTAAATTATTTGACAAAGACACCAAAGTAAAAACTACATTCGAAAATGTGGCAGGTTTAGAAGGAGCAAAAGAAGAAGTGCAAGAAATTGTAGATTTCTTAAAAAACCCAGATAAATATACTTCTTTAGGAGGTAAAATACCAAAAGGAGCTTTATTAGTAGGGCCTCCAGGAACGGGTAAAACCTTGTTAGCAAAAGCGGTTGCAGGTGAAGCAGATGTGCCTTTTTTCTCTTTATCAGGTTCAGATTTTGTTGAAATGTTTGTAGGTGTTGGTGCATCTAGAGTGCGTGATTTATTTAAACAAGCAGCACAAAAATCGCCTTCTATTATTTTTATTGATGAAATTGATGCCATTGGTAGAGCGCGTGGAAAAAATAATATGACTGGTGGTAATGACGAGCGTGAAAATACGTTAAATCAATTACTAACAGAAATGGACGGTTTTGGAACCGATGTAAATGTTATTGTGTTAGCAGCAACAAACAGAGCAGATGTGTTAGATAGTGCTTTAATGCGTGCAGGACGTTTTGACAGACAAATTTATGTTGATTTGCCAAATATCAACGAAAGAAAAGAAATTTTTGAAGTACATATAAAACCATTAAAATTAGCAGAAGATGTTAAGATTGGTTTCTTAGCACAACAAACACCTGGTTTTTCTGGAGCAGATATTGCAAATATGTGTAATGAAGCAGCCTTAATTGCAGCAAGAACAGGTAAGAAAGCAATTCATCATCAGGATTTTTTAGATGCTGTAGATAGAATTGTTGGTGGTTTAGAGAAAAAAAATAAAGTAATTACACCAAGAGAAAAGAAAGTAATTGCGTTTCACGAAGCAGGACATGCAACCGTAAGTTGGATGTTAGAACATGCTGCACCATTAGTAAAAGTAACCATTGTGCCAAGAGGGCAATCTTTAGGAGCTGCTTGGTATTTGCCAGCAGAAAGAATGATTGTACAAACCGAGCAGATGTTAGACGAAATGTGTGCTACAATGGGAGGTAGAGCTGCAGAAAAGGTAATGTTTAATAAAATTTCTACAGGAGCTTTAAGCGATTTAGAGAAGGTTACTAAACAAGCCAGAGCAATGATTACTGTATATGGTTTAAATGAAGAAGTTGGTAATATTACGTATTATGATTCTTCTGGTAACGATGCTTTTGTAAAGCCTTACAGCGAAGAAACAGGTAGAAAAATAGATAAAGAAATATCTAAAATGATAGAAACTCAATATCAAAGAGCTATTGACCTTTTAGAGCATAATAAAGAAAAATTAACGACATTAGCAGAATTGTTATTAGAAAAAGAAGTTATTTTTAAAGATGATTTGCAAGAAATATTTGGTAAAAGACTTTTTGATGAAATAGAAGAAGCACAGGTTGTGGATGATGTTAAAGCAGAAGTAGAAACACCTACAGTAGATAAAATTTCAGAAGAATAATTTTTTAAATGAACTTTTTCAAAAAACTTTTTAATATCCAAGAAGAAGAGGATACAGAAATACACAAACAAGAGGTGAAATTATCTCTTGACGAATCTTTTGTGCATCATTTTTTAAAAAAAGGAGGGAAGTTTCTGTATTGTATCAATAAAGAGGAAGTTATTGAGAATTTTAAAAAGGTTCTTTTAGAAAATAATTGGGATGAAATTTATTTGCTAAATGAAAATTTGGCGTCATTATTTAATAAGAATGAAATTAAAATAGTAAATAAATTCAACGATAATACGCCAATACTTACTTTTTGTGAACATTTAATTGCAGATAATGGAGATATATTATTTTCATCGAATCAATTAAAAAGTACACGTCTTAAAGATTATTCCGATAATTTTATTGTTTATGCTGCTACAAGTCAGTTGGTTAAGGATACTGGTCAAGGATTAACAGGTATAAAAACAAATTTTGCAAAGAGTTTGCCTACTAATATATCTTCCGTAAAAAATTATATTATTGATAATAATGATGATAATTTTTTAAACTATGGTAACAGTAACTCAAAAAACTTATATTTGTTGCTATTAGAAGATTTATAATATGCGCCACCTTTTAAAAAGGAGTCTTTCTGGAATTATTTACGTAATACTATTTATTTCTGCAATACTATTGTCTAAAGAATCATATATAGTATTAACGACTATTTTTGGGTTTTTATGTATTTGGGAATTTAATAAAATGGTAGCTCTTAAAAATTATGCAGCGTATATTTTTTATGCTTTTGTACTTTTTTTAATGATACAAAGAGAAGAAAGTTATGCAACTGTTTTAGTTTTAGTCATTACTTTAGGGTCGTCTTTGTTTTTAATCTATCAATTATTAGCAAAAAAACAAATTGTATTTTCTAATGATAGGGCAAAGTTAGGAGTAACCATTAGATATGTAATATTTTCTATTTGTTTTATAGTGTTACTTCCTTTAGACAATCAAGGTAAATTTCATCCTTATTTAATGATATCTCTTTTATCAATTATTTGGATAAATGATTCGTTTGCTTTTTTAATAGGCAAGAATTTTGGAAAACGAAAATTGTTTCCATCAGTATCACCGAAAAAAACAGTTGAAGGTTTTTTAGGAGGTTTAACTTTTTCATTACTAGCAGCATTGTTTATCAGTAAGTTTAATTTAGAGTTTTCTATGATAAATTGGCTGGTTATTGGTGTCATTATTTCTGTAATTGGTACTCTTGGAGATTTGGTTGAATCTAAGTTTAAAAGGCAGGCAGGAATTAAAGATAGTGGTAACATTATGCCCGGTCATGGTGGTATTTTAGATAGATTAGACAGCTTGCTATTTGCAGCACCATTTGTATATTTGTATATTAACTTTATAATTTAAATATGATTCGTTTTCACAAAGAGGGATATAAAATAATTTCAATTACTTTTATTATAGCAATTTCTGCAATTTTATTATCAGAAAAATTTATTAGTATTTTTTGGTTGTTAATGACTGTGAAATTAATTATTTTAGCATTCGTAGTGATCGTTCTGCAGTTTTTTAGAAATCCTTCAAGAACAACTATTTTAAATGATCATCAAATTATAGCACCTGTAGACGGTAAAGTGGTCGTTATAGAAGAAGTAGAAGAACCAGAGTATTTTAAAGGTAAAAGAGTACAAGTTTCAATTTTTATGTCTCCAATAAATGTGCATGTTACTAGATATGCAATGAGTGGAGTTATTAAATATAGTAAATATCATCCTGGTAAATATTTAGTTGCGTGGCATCCAAAAGCATCTACAGAAAATGAAAGAACTACAGTTGTTATTGAGAATAAAACAGTTGGAGAAATTTTATACAGACAAATTGCTGGTGCTTTGGCCAAAAGGATTGTAAATTATGCTAAGGTTGGTGATGAAGTTGTACAAGGTACTGATGCAGGGTTTATTAAATTCGGTTCTAGGGTAGATGTATACTTACCAATAGGAACTAAAGTAAATGTAAAATTAGGAGATAAAGTAAAAGGTGGTGTCCAAGTTATCGCAACAAAATAAAAAAGATTTAGACAAAGAGTATCAAGCAGCTTTCGACAAGATTTCTAAGTTAAAAGAAGCAGTTGCTCCAGATATTATGCTAAAATTTTATGCTTATTACAAACAAGCAAATTTTGGTAATAAATTCTCGTCTAATAGTGCCATAGATACAAGAAGTGCTTTTAAGTTTAATGCTTGGATGCAATTAAATGGTATGCCTGCTGAAGAAGCAAAAAGAGAATATATTGAGCTTGCAAAAGAGTATTAATAAAACAATTTAAAATAATTTTAATTATGAAAAAAACATTTATTATCTCATTTTTAGTAATTGCTACCGCTTTTAATTTTACCGCATGTAAATCTGATGTTAAGAAAGAAGAAAGTACAACAGAAGATAGTATAGTTTCAGAAAAAAGTGAAGCAGCATTTGTTGTTGCCAACGCAAAAAATGAAATTAACTTTACCGCTTATAAAACATCCGCAAAAGTTCCTGTAGGAGGTCAGTTTAATAAAGTTGATGTAATTTCTGGAGGGGAAGGAAATAGTATTAAAGAAGCGATCAACAACACCCAATTTTCAATTCCGGTAAGTAGTATTTTTACAAAAGATACAAGTAGAGACTATAAAATTAAAAAATTCTTTTTTGGAATTATGGCGGATACCCAATTACTTTCGGGTAAATTAATGATTACAGATGATGTAAACGGAATTGCAGAAATTAAAATGAACGGTATTAGCGAGAAAGTGCCTTTTACCTATACAATTGTAGATAAAACTTTTAATATGCAAGCATCGATGGATGTGAACAACTGGAATGCATCAGCAGCTTTAGAATCATTAAACAAAATTTGTTATGATTTGCATAAAGGAGACGATGGAGTTTCTAAAACTTGGAGTGATGTTGCTTTAAATATTACGTCTACATTCTAAAAAGAACTATACATTTTTTAACGCTTTTTTTAGCGTATCAAATCGGAAAGAGAAACCACTCTTTTCGATTTTTTTTGCCGAAATTCTACTTCCTTCCAAAAGGATAATTGCTAGTTCTCCAAATAAAAGGTTCAACATAAAACTAGGAACTCCAATACCAACAAAAGGTCTTTTGATACTTTTTGCTAGTGTTTTAGAAAAGGTTTTACTTGTTTGGTGCTCTGGAGCTACTGCATTAAAAATACCTGTTAAATTATCATCAATTGCTTTGATGTACATTAGGCATAAATCATCAATATGAATCCAAGGTAAAAATTGATTTCCAGAACCTAAAGGAGATATGATGGGTGTTTTCATTTTGTCTAAAGCGCCTCCTTTATCAGCTAAAACAATGCCCGTTCTTAAAATAGTGACAGGTATATTTTTCGTTGAAAATTGATGCGCAGCATTTTCCCATTTTTGGCAAACATCGGCTAAAAAATCTGTTCCTGCTTTGTCTGTTTCTTTAAAAATGGTATCCGAAGTTACCGCCCCGTAATACCCGATTCCGGATGCAGAAATAAAACCTTTTAAGTTGATCTTTAATTCGCTTATTTTATCAAAAAGTAAGTTTGCAGAATTTACTCTACTATCAATAATTACTTGTTTTCTTTTAGCTGTCCAGCGTTCATCAGCAATTCCTGCACCTGCTAAATGAATCATATAATCAGTATGTAAGAGTGCTTTTTCATCCACATAATTAGATAAAATATCCCATTTATACTCATTTTCTTTTGTAGGATTTCTGCTTAAAATAATGACCTCATGGTTCTTATCTATAAGCATTTCTGTAAGTTTTTTCCCTACTAAACCTGTACCTCCAGTAATTAATATTCTTGCCATATTGTAAATGTAATTATTTATTGTTTAATCTTTTCTAAAGATAATAAAACAAATTTATAAGAGCATATAGTAAAGCAATGTTAATCTTTATTTTTATGATTATTTAAACAGTACTTTTATATCGATGAAAAATAAAAGTACAAGAAAAGGATTTGTTTTTAAAACTTTCGAGGCAGAAAGTCAATCGCCTTTCGATAAGTTATTCGAGATCTTTAAAGAACTCATAACTCATACTTCTGGCGACTTTGATGAAGCCATAGATTGGTTGCGTTCTTTGGATAAAGAATACAAACTAACAGATGAAAATTATACCATTGATGATTTTGTTGAAGATTTAAAAAAGAAAGGATACATCAAGGAAGAAATAAAAGCAGACGGAACAGGAGGTACTAAAATTACTTCCAAAACCGAACGTGCCATCCGCCAACAAGCGTTAAATCATATTTTCGGAAAAATAAAAAAAAGTGGTTCTGGAAATCATAAAAGTAAATCTCCAGGTTTAGGAGACGAACATACTGGAGATTTTAGAAATTACCAGTTTGGCGATGCTTTAGACAAAGTTTCTATCACAGAAAGTTTAAAAAATGCCCAAATTAACAACGGAATTGATAATTTTAGTTTAACGGAAGACGATTTAGTGGTTGAAGAAACCATGCACAAAAGTCAGATGAGCACTGTGCTCATGATTGATATTAGTCATTCTATGATTTTGTACGGCGAAGACAGAATTACGCCCGCCAAAAAAGTAGCAATGGCTTTGGCTGAATTAATTACAACGCGGTATCCAAAAGATACCTTAGATATTATTGTTTTTGGAAACGATTCTTGGGTGATAAAAATTAAAGATTTACCGTATTTACAAGTAGGGCCTTATCATACAAATACAGTTGCTGGTTTACAATTAGCGATGGATTTATTAAGAAGAAAAAGAAATACCAACAAACAAATTTTTATGATTACGGATGGGAAACCAAGTTGTTTGCGTTTGCCAGATGGTCAATATTACAAAAATAGTAATGGTTTAGACAAATACATTGTAAATAAATGTTATGCAATGGCGCAACAGGCTAGGAAATTGCACATCCCTATTACTACTTTTATGATTGCACAAGATCCGTATTTAATGCAATTTGTTAGGGCGTTTACACAAGCAAATCAAGGAAAAGCATTTTACACAGGTTTAAAAGGTTTGGGGGAAATGATTTTTGAAGATTATGAAACGAATAGAAAAAAGAGAATTAAATAAAAGCCCATCTAAATCTTCCCAAAGGGAAGACTTTTAGCAAGTTTGAGATTAGAAATAAATAGAATATTAAAATAAACACAACAGTTTCCTTTCCTTTGGAAAGGATTAAGGATAGGAATATAGGCTTATGAATATAGAAAATATAAATACACTAGGACAATTAAAAGAATCAGGTTACAAATCAAAATCGATAAAAGATGAATTGAGAGAGAATTTGATTTCTAAAATCAAGAATAAAGAATCTGCATTTGTAGGAATTCACGGGTATGAAAATACCGTAATTCCTGAATTAGAAAGAGCAATTTTAAGTAAACACAATATTAATCTATTAGGATTAAGGGGACAGGCAAAAACGCGTTTAGCAAGATTGATGTTAAATTTGTTGGATGAATATATTCCGGTTGTTGAAGGTTCTGAAATTAATGACGATCCGTTAAAACCAATTTCTAGATTTGCTATTGAGTTGATTAAAGAAAAAGGAGATGCAACCCCAATTTATTGGTTGCACAGAAGTGAACGTTTTGCAGAAAAATTAGCAACGCCAGATGTAACTGTTGCAGATATTATTGGTGATATCGACCCTATAAAAGCGGCCAATTTAAAACTGAGTTATGCAGATGACAGAGTAATTCATTACGGAATGATTCCCAGAGCAAACCGTTGCATTTTTGTAATCAATGAATTACCAGATTTACAAGCGAGAATTCAAGTGGCTTTATTTAATATTTTGCAGGAAGGCGACATTCAAATTAGAGGTTTTAAGTTACGATTGCCTTTAGATGTTCAATTTCTTTTTACTGCAAATCCTGAAGATTATACCAATAGAGGAAGTATTGTGACTCCGTTAAAAGACAGAATCGGAAGTCAGATTTTAACGCATTATCCTGTCGATATTGAAACCGCGCGTTTAATTACAGAGCAGGAAGCGAAATTGGTAGAAGGACAAAAGAATACTGTTACTATTCCAGATTTGGCTAGAGATTTACTCGAGCAAATTGTATTTGAAGCTCGAGAAAGCGAATATATTGATGCAAAAAGTGGTGTAAGTGCCAGATTGAGTATAACAGCTTTAGAGAATTTATTAAGTACGGCAGAAC
>JANQTQ010000187.1:0-3814 GCA_030731625.1 Polaribacter sp.
TCCATTTATAAAGTTTGATGTTGAAACATCAAAGATATTAAAAACAATAATTGTATATAATTATAAAAAGGATTGATTTTTAAATGGGAATTCTCACTACTTTAAAACAAAGGAAATTTTAAATCTAAATCAATCAATTTGTTTACTTTTTTGATAAATACTTTTCTTTAAAGCTTTGATTGAAACCAAACAATTCTTGTAATTAAGTCATTTATAAATTAAGTTATTTGTTTGTTGATGGCTTTATTATAAATCATAATTTTTTAAATCAAATTTGATAGTGGCACAGCTCTAAATTAAAACAGAGACAAAACTTAAAATTGGATTTTAAACATATAAGTAGTACATTAGTAGTGTTTTAATTGATGAAAGAAATAATTATTATACTCTTCTTTCTGTAACGTATTAATTGCTTTTTTAAATAAAAAGATATTCTTAAGTAAAACTTTAATTTAAAAAGCTTATATTTGGGTGCCCAAATTGGTTAACCAAAAATATCATGATTAAAACAAAAGCTAAAATTATCTTTATTATGGGAGTTTCTGGTGTTGGGAAAAGCACCATAGGAAGCTTATTATCAGAAAAATTAAATATTCCTTTTTTTGATGGAGATGATTTTCATCCGGAAGAAAATATTTTAAAAATGTCTAAAGGAGAGTCTTTAAATGATGATGATAGATTAGGTTGGTTACAGACGCTAAATAAATTAGCGATAGAACAATTGGAAAATAAAGGTTGTGTTATTGTTTGTTCGGCATTAAAAGAAAAATACCGCGACATTTTAAATACAACTATAAAAGAGAGCGCAGAATGGGTTTTTCTAAACGGTTCTTTCGAACAAATTAAAGAAAGAATTAACGATCGTAAAGGGCATTTTATGAGTTCTGATTTGTTAAAATCTCAATTTGATATTTTAGAAGCACCAAAAGGTGCTATTGAAATAGATATAAATTTATCACCTAACAATATAGTAGAAATGATTAGTAAGGAAATCTTAAAAAAATCTGAATTTGGTTTATTCGGATTAGGGGTAATGGGTAAAAGCCTTAGTAGAAATTTAGCAAATAATGGATTTAAAATCTCTTTATTTAACAGACATGCTGAAGGCGTAGAAGTAGATGTTGCAAAAAACTTTAAAAATGAATTTAAGGAATTGTCATCAAGTCTTCCATTTGACAATATAGAATCTTTTGTAAATTCTCTAGAAAAACCAAGAAAAATCATGTTGATGGTGAATGCTGGTAAGATTGTAGATTATGTTATTGAAGATCTTTTGCCATTTTTAGATGCTGGAGATATTTTAATTGATGGAGGGAACTCAAACTATAATAAAACAAAAGAAAGATTTCATTATTTAAAATCTAAAAACATTCATTTTGTTGGTACTGGCGTTTCTGGAGGCGAAGAAGGTGCTTTAAAAGGACCATCAATTATGCCTGGTTGTGATAAGGATGTTTATAATGATATTAAGCCTTTTTTAGAAGCAATAGCAGCCAAAGATGCTAACAATTTACCTTGTTGCACTCACATAGGAACAGAAGGAAGTGGTCATTTTGTAAAAA
Organism: Polaribacter sp.; assembly: GCA_030731625.1. Lineage (GTDB taxonomy): Bacteria > Bacteroidota > Bacteroidia > Flavobacteriales > Flavobacteriaceae > Polaribacter. The sequence goes on from JANQTQ010000187.1 coordinate 1,563, forward strand.
TGGTTCATAATGGAATTGAGTATGCAGAAATGCAATTACTTGCAGAAGTGTATGTAATGCTAAAGGCTTTAGGAAATAATCCAGATCAAATTGCCACTATTTTAGAATCTTGGAAAGCATCAACAAACAGTTATTTGTTAGAAATAACCATTGATATTTTAAGAAAAAAAGAAGGCAATGATTGGTTAGTGAATAAAATAATGGACAAAGCTGGGAATAAAGGAACTGGGAACTGGACAACTATATCAACAGCAGAATTAGGAGTGCCAAGTACCATGATTGCTTCTGCATTATTTGCTCGTTATACTTCGTTTTATAAAGAAGAACGAATTACTGCAAGTAAAAATTTTAAAGAAAATACTACTCTTAATTTTAACGTAACAACTGTTGATATTTTAAAAGCATATCAATTTTCTAGAATTATTAATCACTATCAAGGTTTTAAATTAATTCAAGAGGCTTCTAAAAGTTATAGTTGGGATTTGAATTTAAGCGAATTAGCTAGGATCTGGACAGGTGGTTGTATTATCAAATCTGATTTGATGGTAGCGTTTGTTGAAATTTTTAAAACAACTGATAATTTGTTAACCAATGAAGCAATAATAGAAAAAATAAAATCATTAAAACCAAGCGTTAAAAAAGTGGTTTCTGAATGTATTTTAAACGAGTTGGCAATTCCTAGTTTTAGTGAATCTATTAGTTTTTTAAACAGTTTTGCTGTAGCAGATTCATCAGCAAATATAATACAGGCACAAAGAGATTATTTTGGTGCACACACGTATCAAAGAAAAGATGATGAATCAAAAAAATTCTATCACACTAATTGGATAAATAACTAAACTAAAACAAGAAAAATATGACCACAACCGAAAATAAAAAGTCTTTTCTAAAAAAAATAATTGCGATTGTTTTAGGCTTTGGCCCTGGAATTTTTGCTATTGGTTATACCATAGGTACAGGTAGTGTAACTTCTATGATTGTTGCAGGTAGTAAATTTAATATGCAATTATTATGGGTGCTTTTATTAAGTTGTATTTTCTCTGGAGTTTTAATGTTTGCCTATGGTAATTATGCATTATTAACAGGTGAAACTGCACTTTACGGATTTAAAAAACATTTAAAATACGGTAAAGTTTTAGCAATCTTAATTATTATCGGAATCACTTTTGGTCAATGGAATTCACTAATGGGTATTTTAGGAATTTCTGCCAATATTATTTTTGAAATATTAGCCGTAAATTTTGAAGGTTTAGCAGCTTATAAATATGAAACTGTTTTAATAACGGCAATTATTATAATTGTTACTTTTTACTTATTAATGTTGGTAGGTAAATATACTTTTTTCGAAAAAATACTCGTCATATTTGTAACCTTAATGGGCTTTTCGTTTGTGTTGTCATTATGTTTTGTGCAACCATTACCAATGGATGTAATTAAAGGATTAATACCAACTATTCCAGATATTCCTGGAGGTAAAATGTTGGTTGCTGCTTTTGTTGGTACAACGATGGCGTCTGCTACATTTTTATCAAGACCATTATTTGTAAAAGGAAAAGGTTGGGGAATTGAAAATTTAGATCAACAAAAGAAAGATTCAATTACTGCCGCTATTTTAATATTTGTTATTAGTGGAGTTATCATGGCAGTTGCTGCAGGTGCTTTATTTTACGAAGGTAAAGAAGTAACACAAGTATTAGACATGGCAAATACTTTAGAGCCAGTTGCAGGTAAATGGGCAGTTTCTATTTTCTTTTTTGGCGCTTTAAGTGCAGGTTTGTCATCTATTTTCCCTTGTTTATTAATTGCGCCATTATTGATTGCCGATTATCAATCGGGAACCTTAGATACTAATTCTCGTCAGTTTAGAATTATAACAGCAATTGCTTGTTTGGTGGCTTTAATTGGGCCAGCATTTGGCGCAAACCCTATAGAAATTCAAATTTTATCACAAGTATTTAATGTCTTTGTATTACCAATTGTAATACTTGGAATTATACTGATGTTAAGTAGTAAAAAAGTGATGAAAGAGTACAAAACAAATTTAGGTGTTTACATAGGTTTGTATGCAGCTTTGTTCTTCTCTTTAGTGATTTCGTACAACGGTATATTATCACTTTTAGAATATTTTTAAATAAAAATTAATTACACAGATTCTTTAAGAAACCTAGAATAATCAATTACATGAAAATAAGTTTAATAGATGAAAATTCGAATAATATAGTACAAAATGATGTAATCTGTAAGATTCGTGA
>JANQTQ010000187.1:3824-13439 GCA_030731625.1 Polaribacter sp.
TGATTTGATCAACGCTAAAAATTTAGAGCGTGGAGATAAATTACCATCAGAAAGAATTATGTCAGAAAAATTTGGTGTAAAAAGAAATCATATTAGAGAAGCAATAAGAAAGCTAGAGTTTTACGGAATCTTAAAATCAATGTCTCAAAGTGGTACTATTCTAGGAATTGGATTAACAGGTTTTAACGGAATGGTAGATGAAATAATTACTCTTGCTCCACCTTCTTTTAATGAACTTGTAGAAACCCGAATTTCACTAGAATTAAAGACTGTTAAGTTAGCTGCTCAAAGACGAACTGATATTGATTTAAAACGTATAAAAGATGCGTTAAATGCTTTTAAAACTAAAATTACTGCAGGAGATGATTATTTAGAGGAAGATTTATTGTTTCATCTGGCAATTGCAAAAGCTAGTCAAAACAGTACAATGGTTTCTTTGATGCTCTTAATAACACCTCCAATTTTGATAACTTATGACAGAGATACTGTTTGTGAAGGCGATAAAGTAATTTCTGAAATTAAAAAGCACGAAGATATTTATGATGCAATTGCATCTCAAGATGCAGAACTCGCTACAAAGATGATGAATGATCACTTTTTTAAATTATCAAAACACATAGAACATATAAATTTAACTGAAACTAAATAATACTAAAATGAATAGAAAAAACCTTACATCTGTATCAAAGCTTTTTATCTTCGGAATTTTAATTACACTTATTAGTTGTAAGAATTCTGATAAAAAAACAGAAAAAAAAGAAGTAGAAAAAACAGTTTACGCAAGTGATGTTATTCCGTTTTTTGATCATTGGAAATTAATTTTAGGTGATGGATCAAATGCTGGTGTTGCAAATAATTTTGAGCATAAAGACTTCTTTTATACTGCAAATGATGGTAAAGATAATTGGGTAGTTTTTAAAACGCCAAATGCAGGGCATACGCATGGAACATCAAACAATACAAGAACCGAATTAGCGCAAGCAAAAAAATGGAAACCTACAACTGATGCTAAGTTAACAGCGACCTTAAAAGTTATGAATGTATCTGTTACTGGAGATGCACGTGTTGCAGCTTCTTACGCTGTTGTTATTGGTCAAATTCATAGTGCTGATGGTTTAGAGAACGAACCATTAAAAATATTTTACAAGAAATTTCCTGGTCACACTAAAGGTTCTATTTTTTGGGATTATGAAATTAATACCTTAGGAAATGACAATGCTGGAAGATGGGATTTTTCAACAGCAGTTTGGGGTTACGATTTATCTGTAGTTGGGACAGATGTAAGTACATATCCAGAAGAGCCTAAAGATGGAATTGCTTTAGGAGAAGAATTTAGCTATGAAATAGATGTTAAGGATGGAATTATGAACTTGAAATTTACAAGTGAAGGACATGAAACTAAAACATTTACAAAAAACATAATCGTATCAGAATATACAGCTAAAGCAGATATTCCTGAGCAAACTCAAAAATTATTTGTTCCAATTGGTCAAGATGGAGTAGAGCGTCCAGAAGCATATACTGGTGAAGGTTGTTTCTTTAAACTAGGTAATTACAATCAAACAAATGGGAAATCTCCCGAAATAAATAAGAACTGGTGTTCTGGTGCAGAAACTCATGGTGGAGATGTTCAAAAACAATATGGAGATGGAAATTATACAGAAGTTTGGTTTAAAACAGCCAATATCACAATAAGTGATGATGCGTATTCTAACGATGGTTATTTTAGTAAGAATGATTTATTGTACAAAAAGAAATCTTAACATTAAAAGTAAATATATAACGACACTTTTAATAATAAAACACCTTAAAGACACAAGAATAACATGAAAAACGATCATAAATTAGCAGGAAAGAATGTTCTTATAACTGCAGGAGCTCAAGGAATTGGAGAATCAATAACAAGACACTTTATAGATAATGGAGCAAATGTTGCCATTCATTATTTTTCTAGTGCAGATACAGCAGATCAATTAGTAGCTTATGGAACTAGTAAAGGAGTAAAAGCGGTTGCTATATCTGGTGATTTAACAAAAGAAGCAGATGCAAAAGCAATGGTAGAAAAAACAATAGAAGCTTTTGGTGGTTTAGATATTCTGATAAACAACGCAGGTTCATTAGTTGCACGTAAAATGCTAAATGAAATGGAAGCAGAATTTTGGCACAAGGTAATGGACATTAATCTTACATCTATGATGTTTGTTACAAAAGCTGCAGCGCCACATTTAGGAAAAAACGACAGTAGTAGTATTGTTAATTTGGCATCACTTGCTGGTCGTAAAGGTGGTCATCCAGGTTCATTAGTGTATGCAACAAGTAAAGGAGCAATTCTAACATTTACACGAGCATTATCTACAGAATTAGGTCCTCAAGGAACAAGAGTTAACGCAGTTGCTCCAGGTTTAATCCTTGGTACTTCGTTTCACAATACACATACAACAAAGGAATCAGCTGCTGAAACAACTGCTGGAATTCCTATTCAAAGAGCAGGGAATGCTGCAGATGTAGCGCGAGCAGTTTTATATTTAGCATCTGAGTACGATGGTTTTATTACTGGAGCTACCTTAGATATTAATGGAGGAGTTTACAATATGTAAGTCATAATTTAAAAGAAAAAAACACTAGGCTCTATTTAGAATCTAGTGTTTTATATCAACCTATTTTTAAAATATAAATTTATGCTAAAGACTCCAGTTATACATCCAACAATTATGGAAGCACTTGCGCGTTCAGGCCATTTTGCTCAAGTTGTTATTGCAGACGGAAATTTACCCGTTGGTGCAATGAGAGGTCCTAATTCTACAACTGTACACCTTAATTTTCGCCCAGGACTATTAGATGCACTTACAGTGCTTGAAGGTATCTTAGAAGTTTGCCCTGTTCAAGGAGCAATCGTTATGGAAAAACCTGCTGAAGCAAATGCTGAAATACATGATGCTTATAAAAAATTATTAGGAGACGTACAGTGGGATGAAATGGAGCGTTGGTCTTTTTATGATAAAATAAGAGATCCTAATACAACATTAATTATTCAGACTGGTGAACAGCGTCGATTCGCTAATTTAATATTAACTGTTGGCGTGGTAAAAATGGCAGAAGAGAGTAACTTTTAGAATATTGAACAAGTATTTTATTTATCAAAATGACCCTATAAAAAATTAACAAAATGAATATAAAAATTACCAAATCATTATTAATGATAGGCATAGCCTTATTAGTAAGTAATTGTTCAAGCACTATCAAAAAACCGATTGTTAAAGAAACAAAATCAATAACGTATCCAAGTGATGTAATTCCGTTTATGGATGAATGGAAAATTCTTTGTGGAGATGGAACAACTTTTAAAGAATTAGGAAATATAGAACATAAAGATTTCTTTTATGCTACAAATGATGGTAAAACAGATTGGGTAGTTTACAAAACTCCTAATTCTGGTATCACCTCAAGAACATCAAGTAATACAAGAACAGAATTAGGACAAAAAAAGCATTGGATTCCTGAAACAGGAGGAAAGCTAACAGGTACCTTAAAAGTAATGCATGTTTCAACTTCTGGTGATGCAAGAGTTGCTGCTTCATACTCGGTTGTAGTTGGTCAAATTCATAGTGATGAAGGTCATGAAAATGAACCAATAAAAATATTTTATAAAAAATTTCCTGGGCATAAAAAAGGTTCCGTTTTTTGGAATTACGAAATTAATACAGCTGGAGATAATTCAGGAAGATGGGATTATTCAACAGTAGTTTGGGGCTATGATATGTCAGTTGTAGGTTCTGATTCAAAGACACCTCCTAAAGAACCAGAAAATGGTATTGAATTAGGTGAAGAATTTAGCTATGAGATAAACGTTTATAAAGGAATGATGTATCTTACTTTTACCAGTAAAAATCATGAGACTATTAAATTTACTAAGAATTTATTAAAATCAGAATTCTCAAAAAAAGCCGATATTCCAAAACAAATATTAACTTTATATGCTGCTATAAATAGAGATGGAGTAGAACGTGAAAATGCATATGCTGGAGAAATTCAATATTTTAAACAAGGTGCATACAATCAAACCAATGGAAAAAATCCTGAAGATAATATTGTTTGGAGTACTGGATCTGAAACGTATAATGGAGATATAGCCAAACAATATGCAAATGGTTGTTTTGCTGAAGTATGGTTTAAGGAAGCAACTGTTGGTCCTGGAACATTGCCAACTAAAGATTAATTTATATCAAATCAATCATATTTTTTTTCATTTGATATTCTTAGTGTTGCTGATATATAACAGTCTAATTTACTTTTGGATTTTAGTTCTATATATAAAATTGTAAATAAAATTTTCTTATTCTTCAATTCATATAAATATTCAAAATGATAAATTTTGAATATTTTTTTTGTAATTTAAATTGTAAAGTAAATTTAAAGGATCTTTTTGTTTGATTTATAAAAGATGCTTCTTTATTTTTTAATGCTATTTCTCTATAAAAACCACTATTACTTTAAAGGCTTAAAGTAAAATATAGTCGCTATATATAGAATTTAAAATTGCTTTAGATCTTTATTTGTTAAAATATTAGTTTCTACACAAACTCTTTGTTCCTTAAAAACTTCCTTTAAAAGTTTTAGCTTGTGATGCTAAATTAATCTCTAAATTTTTATATTTTTTTTGATGAGGTTTACGCCTGTATCAATCTTATTATGATTGTGGCATTGGAACTAAAGTATTTTTAAATCTATCAATATTATTATAAAATAAATCAAATCGTAATATTTGGATAATTACAACAGCCTTAAAAGTCTTATCATAATTGCTTAACAATGATAAACTCATTATAAAAAAAAGGACTACAACTATTTAAAGTTGTAGTCCTAAAATATAAAACTAATTCAAATGTTTTAATTCTTAATAACCAGCATTTTGTGTAATTACACCATCACTAGCTAATATTTCTGAGTTTGGTATTGGAAATATATAATAATTAGTATCAATAGTTTGTCCCATTTCTGTGTTAACAGTTCCAGTTCTCACTAAATCAAACCATCTATGCCCTTCAAAAGCTAACTCTAATCTTCTTTCTGTTTGAATAGCTGTTCTAACTGCTGCTTGTGTTGTTGCAGTACCAGTTAAACTATTTAAACCAGCTCTTGTTCTAATATCATCTAATAAAGGCAGTACTGTAGTAGCTGCAGATCCATTTTCGTTTAAAGCTTCAGCGTACATTAAAATAACATCTGTTAACCTCATTTCTATAAAATCTTGTTCTAAACCTCCTGTATATTTAACACCTTTACTGTTAGCAGTGTCTACTGTAAGTGCTTTTCTTAAATCTGTAGCTCCACTAGAGGCGCTACTAGCATCAAAAGCATCCGTTAATCTTGAATCTAAAGGTAAAAGAGATTTTGTGTCAGAACCATCAAACCATCCTGGAAACTCTGTAGCAGAATATAAATCTGCAACAGAAGTTGATCTAATCGTAGCAAATATTACTTCTGAATTTCCATCAGTAACTACATCACTAAAATTTGATTCTAAAGAAATACCTGCTCCTGGAGCACTATTTATTACAGCACCAAGTTCTGTAGCCGCATTTGTAAAATTACCTCTATACAAATACACTTTTCCTAAAAATGCGCGTGCTGCAATTTGTGTTGCACGACCACTAGATAAATTTGAATTATTTAATCCTTGTATTGCTGCTTGTAAGTCTGGTATAATTACATTATCATACACATTTGCTGCAGGCTGTCTCACTAAAATAGATAAATCTGATGTGCTTGGAGAGGCAGACAAGTTTACAGTAACATCACCAAAAACTACCACTAATTTAAAATAAGATAAAGCTCTTAAAAATTTAGCTTCAGCTACTTGAGTTGAACTAGATGAATTTTCAATTACAATATTGGCACTTAAAATTGATTTGTATAAATTACTATAGTATGGACGAAAAAATTGTTCAACTAAATCTCCTCCAGCTAACTCTGAATTATATAAATCAAATGCAGTAAAAGGTGGCTCTTGCATTAACATATTGTCAGCTCTAAAATCTCCCATTACTAATTGAGGTGTTGCAACACCTGTTTGATAATGGTATGCAGCATATAATACAGGAGTATAATCACTTAAATCACTTGCTTCTAATTCTTTTGGAGGTGATTGGTCCAAATCATTTTCACATGCTGTTATAAAAAGCGCAGCTACTATTACGATATAAATATATTTTATTTTTCTCATTATTTCTTTATTAAAAATTAACATTTAAACCCAATGTAATACTTCTTACAATAGGGCTTGCACCTTCTTGATATCCGTATGTTGTTGGTCCTGCATAGCCTGAATTTCCTGTTTCAACACCTTCTGGGTTAAAAGAAGTATAATCACTTCCCATAATATATAATAGGTTTGTAGCTGCACCATATATTCTAACAGAATTTAAACCTATTTTATTTGAAATGTCTGACTTAACTGTATAACCTATGGTTAAGTTTCTTAACGCTATATAAGAAGCATCTTGAATTCCTGCACCATGTGCATTCCTAGTTTGTTCATAATGTAAACCGTTAGCATCTGCAATTCCATCTGAATTCGCATCAAAATTAGGAGTTAAACCTCTACCAAATTCCGATTTCCAGTAAATTGGATCAATATTATAAACTTCTGCACCTTGAGAACCTTGAAACTGCATTGAAAAATCAAAATCTTTATAAGTCATATTACTTGAAAGTCCCCAATAAAAATCTGGATTCGCAGAACCTAACTTTACATAATCATCTTCATAAGTAATTTGACCATCGTTATTTTGATCTACCACATACGCTCTTCCAGTCCCATTTCCAATAGCTCTTGAAGGATCAGCTAAATAAATTGATTCAACCTCGCCTGCTACTTCATAACCCCACATTTCTCCTAATTCTCCACCAACATAATTTCTAAATTCTGGTCCTCTACCAGCAGGTCCTCCATAAATTTGTCTCGGCAACTCATCTAATGCACCCAAACTAGTGATTTCTGTTTTAACTGTAGATAAATTCGCATTCATACTCCAATTAAAATCTGCGTTTTGTATGATACCCGCACTAAATTCTAGTTCAATACCAGAACTTTGTACATCTCCACGATTAAGTATAATAGAAGGAGTTCCTAAAACTTCAGAAACACTTTGGTCTAGCAACATATCTTCAACATCAGAAGTATAGTAATCTACACTTAATCTAAAACGATTGTTTATAAATCCTAAATCAACACCGTAATTGGTTTCAATGTTAGTTTGCCATGTTAAATCTGGATTTGCTACATTTTCTGGAATTAAGAAACCTGTACCAAATTCGGTCTGTGCTGTACCTAAAATACTCAATGCATCATAAGACCCTAAAAAAGACGTTGTTCCTAAAGAACCAGTACTAACTCTTAGTTTAAATGCACTAACTTTTTCTGAAAAAGGCTCCCAAAAATCTTCTTTATGTAAATTCCACCCTAAAGAAACAGCAGGAAATATTTCATATCTTTCATTTACTCCAAAACGAGAATCACCATCTCTTCTAACAGAAGCAGAAACTAAATATTTATCATCATAAGCATAATTTATTCTTCCAAAAATACTACGTCTAGATCTTGTTTCATCTACTTCTTGTGTTACAACATCAGCTGTATTAAAGAAAGAATAGTTTAAAGGTAATCCTTGTGGCACGTTAGAACCTCTCGAAATCATACCTTTTATATAAGTGTTTTGATATTCAACACCAACAACAGCAGCCACATCATGTTTATCAGCAAAAACTTTTGAATAATTTAAGGTAGTTTCGCTTAACACAGTAGATGTTTTTATTTCATTTATATCTAAATCTGTAGCTGTAGAACGCTGTAAACCATCTGATAAAATACCTCTATAATAATAATTACTTCTGTTATTTAAATCTGCACCAAAAACTGTTTTGATATCTAAACCTTCTACAATATTATATTGTAAATATGAACTCATATTAGCAAAATAAGTTTTATTATAATTTCTTGAATTATCAAACTTTGCTGCTACACCAGCATCTCCTGATCCTCCAATACCATTTTGGTTTCTACCATATTGCCAATCGTGCGCAACATCACCTGGTTGCAAATCATAAATACTTGTAGGATCTAAACCTGTACCTCTATAATCTCGATCAAAAGTTCTTCCAAAATTATTACCTGTAATTGTCCCTGTATCAAATAATCGTTGTCTTTCTTGATCTAACGCTTGAACAAATGCTATAGAAGCTGCTGTGTGATAAATAGGACTAATACTGTATGTTCTTAATAAATCTCTCATTTCCCAAGGCATAACTTCTTGATGACTGTAGAATCCATTCATACTTAAGCCAGCCTTTAATTTGTCGTTTAAATTAGCATCAACATTAACACGTGCATTATATCTTTCAAAAGATTGTCCTATTCCAATACCTTCTACATCTAAATAACCTAATGAAGCGAAGGCTTTTAAATTTTCTGATCCTCCACTAACACTAAAGTCATGACTAACAGTATTACCTGTTTTGAAAATATAATCTTCCATACCTACTACATCTGGAGCATTTGCATAAGCATCCAATCTATATTGTAATAAAGCTGGGTCTGTAAAAGAGGTGTCATAAGCATCAGTTTGCAAATCAGCAGCCCATTCTGAAGCTGTTTTAAGCATTTCAATATCTTTTACATATTTACTTGAGCTACTTGTAAAGGTGTTATAACTAAAAGTAAGTTGACCTGATTTTCCTTTTTTAGTAGTAACTAAAATAACCCCATTAGCCCCTCTTGAACCATAGATAGCAGCAGATGCTGCATCTTTTAACACTTCTAAACTTTCTATATCGTTTGGATTTACTGTAGCTAGGTTACCAGAAATAGGATATCCATCCACAACGATTAATGGTCCAGAATCCCCTGAAATTGAAGAAGCTGCTCTAATTTGTACTTTTGGATCTGCACCTGGCTCTCCACTTTGGTTTTGAATTCTAACCCCAGATAATTTACCTGCTAAGGCTTCATCTACACGTGCTACTTGAATAGCAGCAACTTCTGCTCCACCTACCTTTGCAATTGCACCAGTAAGGTGAGATTTTTTACGAGTACCATACCCTACAACTACAACCTCTTCTAATGCATTTGCATCTTCAACTAAAGTTACATTAATTTTAGATTGTCCGTTAACAGCTATTTCTTGGGTTTTAAATCCTAAATAACTAAAAACTAAAATATCGCCTGCTTTTTTTGTGGTAATTGTATAGTTACCATCAAAATCTGTTGTAGTACCTTGTGATGTACCAACGATTTGAATTGTTACTGAGGGTAATGGACTCCCAGTTACTGCATCTGTTACTTTTCCTGTTACTTTTTGCTGTGAATAAGCAAAAAGCGAAGCCAACAGAAAGAAGCAAGTGCTAATTTTTTTAATTGAGTTGTTTTTTAACATAAAATTTAATTTTTAAAAGATTTTAAAATGGTTGTTTTTATTGGTTACCCAAACTGGTAAACCAAAATTGGTTCGCCAAATATACAATTTTTATATATTATTTTATCTTATTTGTGTGTTATTTTGTTACTATTAACCTGAGTTCGATGTAAGTTATTAGCAAAAAAGAGCTAATTGTGTTGTG
>JANQTQ010000188.1:0-1735 GCA_030731625.1 Polaribacter sp.
ATTTTTAAGAAAATACGCCCCAAAACACCATTGGAATATTGATGAACGTAAAGCAGTAAATACCTTCTTTTGTTTATCAGAATTTATACAAACAAAACCCCTAGATTTCTTTACTAATTTTAACAAATTAATCTTAAAAAAAGAAAGTAATTATCAGCAAAAATGGTTGCAACTTCGTGATGAAAAACGAGTAAAACATCAACAATATTTATCAAAAACTACGCATTCAGATTTTAAAGTTTTTGAGCAAATTATAGAAAGTGTTCCTAATAATTGTCAGTTACAAATTAGTAATAGTGCTATTATTAGATACGCGCAATTGTTTACAATTAATAAAACAAACAATGTGTTTTGTAATAGAGGAACAAGCGGAATTGATGGCAGCACAAGTACAGCAATAGGAGCCGCTTTTGCAAGTGAAAATCAGACGGTTTTTATAACTGGAGATATTAGCTTTTTTTACGATTCTAATGCACTTTGGAATACTAATATTCCTGCAAATTTTAGAATAATTTTGATTAATAATTCTGGCGGTGGAATTTTTAAAATTTTACCAGGACCAAAATTAACCAATGCATTACCATATTTTGAAACGCCACATTGTTTAACTGCAGAACATTTGTGTAAAATGTATGAATTTGAGTATCAAAAAGCATTTTCATCAGAAACCGTAAAAAACGAATTGGTCGATTTTTATAAAACATCAGAAAAACCAAAAATCTTAGAAATTTTTACACCAAGTGCAGAAAATGATTTAATTTTATCAGCATATTTTAAATATATACAATAATGGATTTACAAGACGATTTGAAAGAAGGAGAAATGGATTTACAAATAGGAGATAAAGTACATTTAGTAATAGAAACTGAATCTGCTTTAGGTTTTACTGTTTTAATAAATGAAGAGTTTGATGGTTTGCTTTTTAGAAGTGAAATTTTTCAAGAGTTAGAAGAAAACATGGAGGTTGTTGGTTATGTAAAAAATATTAGAGAAGATGGTAAGATTGATGTTTCTTTAAGACCACAAGGTTTTAGAAATGTCATAGATTCTGATGTTGATAAAGTGCTTTCTAAACTTAAAAATAGTAGAGAAGGTTTTTTATTATTAACAGATAAAAGCTCACCAGATTCCATTCGTTTTCACTTAAAAATGAGTAAAAAAGCATTTAAAAAAGCAGTTGGAAATCTATATAAACAAAAGTTAATTCTTATTAAAGACGATAGAATTGAATTAGTATAGTTTTCAGTTTTCAGTTGCAGTTTTCAGTCATTTATTGACTGCACACTGCAACTGAAAACTGCTAACTTTTTTTACTGCCCACCAAGTCTTAAAATATTTTCATAAAAAGCATCTGCATTTGGGTCTGCCGGATCCATTTTACCGTATCCAATTTTATATTGTGTAATTGCCTTTTTTATCATTTTGCCAGATTCGTAATACCTGCCAATATAATAATCGCCTAAAGGAGAACTCGGAAAAATTTTTAAAATCATTTTACCAAAATCTCTTAAACGATCACCGTTTTCTTTTTCGATAATAATGTTTTCGATGGCGAAAATGTCACTTTCTCTGATGCCTAAACTGCTGCCAAATAAAAATTCTATTTCTAAATATTTATTTTCTAAATAAGAAATGGCATCCAAAGGCGCTAAATCTTTAATGTTTTTGTCATATTCTTCTTTTGTAATTCCAGAATAGACTTCAAAAACCTTTGTAAGCGCTCTTGGTATTGCTT
>JANQTQ010000188.1:1745-13393 GCA_030731625.1 Polaribacter sp.
TTGCAGAAATGGAACTAGGTGTGTCTATAACATCATTAATAATATGAAAGTTTTTTAAACCTAAACCCGCTAAACCTTTTTGAACTTGATCAATTTGAGTTTGTTTATCCGTTGAAAAAGAAGTGGAATTATTAGTATAAAAATAAAAAGTATTGTCTTCTCGTCCGAATTTTGATAAATTATAAGACTGTAATTCACCACCAATAAAATCAGAAAAACTAGGATTTATACAAATAAAAGAATTGATAAATGCGGTGTCTTCTTGTAAAAAATGAGTGATTAAATTAGCAGAATATCCTTGGCCAACTAACGTAATAAATGGTGATGTTCTATACGTACTTTCCATGTAAAAGATGACTTCATCACGAACAAACGTATAAAAATTTTGTGCAGATGAAGTTAATTGACCATTATTAATATTGTATGAAATGTCTTCACCTTTGGTGTCTTTCATAGAAACGCCAACTACAATTTGCTTAGGTGCTTTGTCTTTTTTTGAAAATAAAACAGCATTTCCAACATACAAGTCAAACATATAATCTTCATCTAAAACAACTGTTAAAGGATAATTTTTAATGCTGTCTTTGACGTATCCTTCTGGAATATAAATGTTAATACTTCTTGTAGTATTTAAAAAAGTAGATTCTAGATTTTTTTGAATTATTTTTTGTGAAAATCCACAGAAATAAAAAAGTATAAATAATAATGTGAGTGATTTCTGAATCATAAGTTAGAATGTTTATTTTTGCAAGCAATGATCTTTTGTTCTTTTACAAGAACGTACAAAATACAAAAATATGATACAACCTGAATGGAAAACTGTTAAAGAATATGAAGATATTACCTATAAAAAATGTAATGGGGTTGCAAGAATAGCGTTTAACAGACCAAATGTTAGAAATGCGTTTCGCCCAAAAACCACCAAAGAATTATATGATGCATTTTATGATGCTGGCGAAGATGTAAATATTGGTGTTGTTTTATTGTCTGCAGAAGGACCAAGTACAAAAGACGGCGTGTATTCTTTTTGTTCTGGTGGCGATCAAAAAGCCAGAGGACATCAAGGTTATGTTGGTGAAGATGGCTATCACAGATTAAATATTTTAGAAGTACAACGATTAATTCGTTTTATGCCAAAAGCCGTAATTGCGGTGGTTCCGGGTTGGGCAGTTGGTGGTGGTCATAGTTTACACGTGGTTTGCGATTTAACTTTGGCGTCTAAAGAACATGCAATTTTTAAACAAACGGATGCAGATGTAACTTCGTTTGATGGAGGTTATGGTTCTGCGTATCTGGCAAAAATGGTTGGACAAAAAAGAGCGAGAGAAATCTTTTTTTTAGGACGAAATTATTCTGCGCAAGAAGCCTATGAAATGGGAATGGTAAATGCTGTGATTCCGCATGACGAATTAGAAAGCACTGCTTATGAATGGGCACAAGAAATTTTAGCGAAATCGCCAACATCTATAAAAATGTTAAAATTTGCAATGAATTTAACGGATGATGGAATGGTTGGTCAACAAGTTTTTGCAGGTGAAGCAACGCGTTTAGCGTATATGACTGATGAAGCAAAAGAAGGACGAGATGCATTTCTGGAAAAGAGAAAACCAAACTTTGCGAAAAAATGGATACCATAATTCAGTATTCAGTTTACAGTAGCAGTTTTTAGTCTGTCAGTTCGAGTGAATTTATGAAGAATGAATAAATTTGTATCGAGAACATTTTAATTTTTGAATAGAAAAAATGAAATCACAAGTAGTAACTTTTTTAATAAAATGTCCAGATCAAAAAGGATTGGTAGCAAAAATTACCAATTTCTTTTATGAAAAAGGATTCAATATTTTAAGCTGTCAGCAATATGTAAATTCTATTGAAGATACTTATTTTATGAGAGTGCGTTTAAATGCAGATGGAACAAATATTTCTAAACAAGAATTAGAAGAAAGTTTCTTAGAATTGGCAACGCCTTTACAATTTAATTGGTCTGTAAATTATGGTGATAAGCAGCAAAATGTAGCCATTATGGTTTCGCATACAAGTCATAATTTATATGATTTGTTAGAACGATCAAAAGAAGGACGTTTAAATTGTACTGTAAAAATGATTATCAGTAATCATGATAAGTTGAGATATATTGCAGAAATGTTTCATATTCCTTTTCATTATTTACCAGTAACTAAGGAAACAAAATTGGCGCAAGAATCTCAAGTGATTGATTTGCTAGATGCTAATGAAATCGATTTGGTCATTATGGCCAGATATATGCAAATTTTATCATCGGGTTTTATCAATCATTATCCAGAGAAAATTATCAATATTCATCATTCTTTTTTACCTGCTTTTCAAGGAGCAGATCCGTATAAAAAAGCCTACGAAAGAGGTGTAAAGTTAATTGGCGCAACAGCACATTATGCAACTGTAGATTTAGATGAAGGACCAATTATTGAGCAAGATGTAAAACCTGTAACGCACGAAAGTACACCAACAACTTTAAAGAGAATTGGTGCAGATATCGAAAAGTTGGTGTTGGCAAAAGCGGTTAAAAGCCATTTAAATCATCAAATAATAGTTTCAGGAAATAGAGCAATTGTTTTTCCAGAAGCGGGAGAGTAATTCAGTTAACAGTTTTCAGTCAACAGTAATCAGTTAACCTAAATATGATTTTAAGTTAATAAATTTTAAGAGTATAAAATTAACACAAGAGTGTTTCTTCCCTTTGGGAAGATTAAGATGGGCTTTTTTTATGAAAATAATTTGTATTGGGCGCAACTACGCAAAACATATAGAAGAATTAGCAAATGAGAGGCCAGAAAATCCGGTAGTTTTTTTAAAGCCAGATTCTGCTATTTTACCAAAAAAGAACCCATTTTTTATTCCTCCTTTTTCTAATGATGTTCATTACGAAGTAGAGGTTTTAGTGAAAATAAATAAAGTTGGTAAACATATTGATGTCAAGTTTGCACACAAATATTATGATGAAATTGGTTTAGGAATCGATTTTACTGCAAGAGATGTGCAAGAAGATTGTAAACAAAAAGGATTGCCGTGGGAAAAAGCAAAAGCTTTTGACGGAAGTGCCGTTATTGGTGAGTTTTATCCGAAGGGAGAATTCGATTTAGACAATTTAAAGTTTCAATTATTTAAGAATGATGAAATTGTTCAAGACGGAAACACAAATGTTATGTTGTGGAAAACGGATGAATTGATTGCGTATGTTTCTCAATATTTCACCTTAAAAAAAGGAGATATCATTTTTACAGGAACACCAGCAGGCGTTGGTAAAGTTGTTGAGAATGATACTTTAAAAGGAGTTATTGAAGGGAAAGAAGCTTTTAATATTAGAGTTAAATAAGGTTAAACCGCAAAGTACACAGAGAACAGCAACGTTCGCTAAGAAAAAATTCTTTGTGCTCTTTGCGAAAACTCTGTAACCTAT
Source organism: Polaribacter sp. (assembly GCA_030731625.1). Classification (GTDB taxonomy): domain Bacteria; phylum Bacteroidota; class Bacteroidia; order Flavobacteriales; family Flavobacteriaceae; genus Polaribacter. The sequence continues at coordinate 5,182 of JANQTQ010000188.1, forward strand.
GCGTTTAAAAAACAGACAATGAAAGCAGAAATAATAACGATAGGAGATGAAATTCTCATCGGGCAAATTGTAGATACAAATTCTCAATTTATTGGAATAGAATTAAATAAAATCGGAGTTTCAGTGTATCAAATAACATCCATTCAAGATGATGAGCAACACATTTTAAATGCTTTAAAAGAAGCACAAGATAGAGTAGATATTGTTATTATCACAGGTGGTTTAGGGCCCACAAAAGATGATATCACCAAAAAAACAATTGCAACCTTTTTTAATGATGAAGAACTTATTGAATATCCAGAAGTGATTGCACATATTAAAGAGATGTTCAAAAAACTAGATCATCCATTTAAAGAAATTCAACGTTATCAAGCGCAACTACCATCAAAAGCAACTTTGTTAAAAAATAATTTTGGAACTGCACCAGGAATGTGGTTTTATGAAAATAATACTGTTTTTGTATCGCTTCCAGGAGTTCCTTATGAAATGAAAGGTTTAATAACTAATGAAGTGCTCCCAAGAATTCAAAAACAATTTAAATTGCCTTTTATCATTCATAAAACAATTATGACGTACGGACAAGGTGAAAGCATGATTGCAGAAAGAATTGAAGACTTTGAAAACAATTTACCTCCTTATATAAAGTTAGCGTATTTGCCATCATTTGGTAAAGTTCGTTTGCGTTTATCTGCCAAAGGCGAGAACAAAGAAATTCTTGAAAAAGAGTTAAAAATAAAAGTAGATGAAGTTTATTCTTTAATACCAGAAATTATAACGGGTTTAGATGACAATGCTACCATAGAAAAAAGAGTAGGTGAGTTGCTTGCACAAAAAGGAAAAACGATTTGTACAGCAGAAAGTTTAACTGGCGGAAAAATAGCGGCAACTTTAGTCTCTATTTCTGGCGCTTCTTCCTATTTTAAAGGTAGTATTGTAGCGTATTCATCAGAAACAAAAATAAATTTACTAGATGTTTCAAAGCAAACTATAGATACATATTCTGTAGTTAGCAAAGAGGTTGCTGTAGAAATGGCAAAAGGAGCAAAAGAAAAATTAAAAACAAATTATGCAATTGCGGTAACAGGAAATGCAGGGCCAACAACAGATGTTACAGATAAAAGTGTGGGAGTTGTTTTTATTGCATTAGCTACAGATACCGGTGTTTACGTAGAAGAATTTAACTTTGGCGAACCAAGAGAAAGAGTGCTTGAGAAAACGGTAAACAAGTCTTTAGAGATACTTCAAAAAGAAATATTAAAAAATTAATAAAATTGTTTTGCTCACAATTAGAATTAGTTGTAGATTTGCACCTCGTTTAGAGATAACAATAAAAATACTGTCAAGATAATGTCTAGAGTTTGTGAATTAACAGGAAAAAAAGCAATGGTTGGGAACAATGTTTCTCACGCTATGAATAGAACAAAGAGAACATTTGACGCTAATCTAATGACCAAGCGTTTTTATATTCCAGAAGAAGATAAATGGATTACTTTAAAAATATCTGCTTCAGCTTTAAAAAATATTAACAAGAAAGGAATTTCTGCAGTTATTAAAGAAGCGAAAGCTAACGGATTTTTAACAAAATAATCTAAAGCTATTAAAAACATACAGAGATGGCAAAAAAAGGAAACAGAGTTCAAGTAATTTTAGAGTGTACAGAGCATAAAGCTTCAGGAGAAAGAGGTACTTCTAGATACATTACTACTAAGAACAAAAAGAACACACCAGATAGAATGGAAATTAAAAAATTCAATCCTATCTTAAAAAGAGTGACTGTTCACAAAGAAATTAAATAATTCAAACTTCTAGAACTCAGAAATGAGCATATAGATTAAAAAACATTTAGACAATGGCAAAGAAAACAGTTGCATCGTTACAAACATCTTCAAAAAGATTAAGTAAAGCTATAAAAATGGTAAAATCTCCAAAAACAGGAGCTTACACCTTTTTAGAATCGATTATGGAACCAGAAAAAGTAGATGACTTTTTAGCTAAAAAGTAATTTTTACTGCACAAAATATTTAAAGCTACTTTCTATTTTAGAAAGTAGCTTTTTTTATGAATTATATTTATGTATTTTTGGGCGTTCCCTAAAGGTCGGGCTTGGAATTTATCTTGAGCGAAGTCGAAAGGCTATATCTTTTTTGAGAAAAACAAAAAAGGATGTCGTTTCAATCCCTAACGCAGGCAACTTTAATGACAACTTGACCAAACCAAACTATTGGCACGTTTTTTAACGTATTGATAATTAGTATAAAAATTAAAAAATGAGTTTTTTCAAAAATATATTTTCGAAAGAAAAAAAGGAAACATTAGACAAAGGTTTAGAGAAATCTAAAGAAAGTTTTTTTGGTAAATTATCAAAAGCAGTTGCAGGAAAATCGAAAGTAGATGATGATGTTTTAGATAATTTAGAAGAAATTTTAGTGGCTTCTGATGTTGGTGTAAATACAACCCTAAAAATAATTACTAGAATAGAAGCTAGAGTTGCCAAAGATAAATATGTTGGTACAGATGAATTAAATAAAATTCTTCGCGAAGAAATTGCAGGGCTTTTATCTGAAACCAATGTTGGTAACGAAACCGATTTTACAATTCCGGCTAACAAAAAACCGTATGTAATAATGGTTGTTGGTGTAAACGGCGTTGGTAAAACTACCACAATTGGTAAGTTAGCAAGTCAGTTTAAAAAACAAGGATTAAAAGTAGTTTTAGGAGCCGCAGATACTTTTAGAGCCGCAGCCATAGATCAATTACAAGTTTGGGCAGACAGAACGAATGTGCCAATTATTCGTCAAGAAATGGGGTCTGATCCTGCTTCTGTGGCATTCGATACGTTAAAATCTGCCGTTACACAAAATGCAGATGTTGTGATTATTGATACTGCTGGTCGTTTGCATAACAAAGTTAATTTAATGAATGAATTAACAAAGATTAAACGCGTAATGCAAAAAGTGGTAGCAGATGCGCCGCACGATGTTTTATTAGTTTTAGATGTTTCTACAGGTCAAAATGCATTTGAACAAGCAAAACAATTTACATTAGCTACAGAAGTAACTTCTTTAGCAGTTACAAAATTAGACGGAACTGCGAAAGGCGGAGTTGTTATTGGAATTTCAGATCAGTTTAAAATTCCTGTAAAATATATTGGAGTAGGAGAAGGAATAGACGATTTACAAGTATTTAACAAACACGAGTTTGTTGATTCTTTTTTTAAGTAGAAAACATAATTTTCACAAAACTAAAAACTCCTTTTACATTTTTATAAAAGGAGTTTTTTTAGGATTAAAATTTGTAAATATTTTAGTCCACTAGGAAGAGTTTGAAATAAATTACTCTTTGTTATTTTAATTTGTAAGTTCATAATTCCTTACAAGAACAGAAGCAGAGATATGTAAAATTCGTTCTAACGCTCGTATCATTTCAACAGTTAATTTTTTCTTTTTATTCAAAATTTCAGAAACTCTACTTTTTCCACCGATTATTCCAACCAAATCTTTTTGCTTAAGATTCATTTCTTCCATTCTTATTTTAATAGCCTCAATTGGGTCTGGTGCCTCAATAGGATATTGTTTATTTTCAAAATTCTCAATTAATAATGATAAAATTTCTGCTTCATCTCCTTCTTTTGAATCTGGAGAAGCATCAAAAATAAACTCAAGCCTTTCAAGTGCTTGGTCATAATCTTTTTCTGTTTTAATAGGTTTAATTTCCATAATTCAATGTTTTATATTGTGTTAGCATCAATTTTATCGTATTCAGTGTGTGTTCCTATAAATCTAATAAATGCCCATTGTCTAATAAAGTTAAATTTTACAATAAGTCTATATGAATTCCCTTTAATATTAAAAACAACTCTACTGTCTTTTAAGATACTAGCATTTATATATGTTTCTTTCACTTCATTTGGAGAATTCCAATTTGAGTTTTTTGCAGTTTCATGCCAAGTTTTTAAATATTGCTCTGAATCTGCATGCTTTTCCCAGAAATCCCGTAACGTTTTTTTCGCTATTATTCTTTTCATATACCAAGCAAATATAATTAAAAAGTTCTCAAAATAAGAACTTTTTAATTTTTATTAAATTAGATTTCAGACCCGTTAAAATACCCATATAATACAATAGAGTAGAAGAAGGAATAGATGATTTACAAGTTTTTAACAAACACGAGTTTGTAGATTTTTTTTTAAGTAAGAGAATTTTGAACTCGGATTATTGCTCATTAATTTTAATTGTTGATATGTAAATTCCAATTGATAACGAAACACCAATAAATAAAAGTGAAAACCATTCTGGAATTGTAAGTAAGCTTGCCGTCATTAATTTAATGGAAACAAATATTAGAATAGCAAAAACACTGTATTTTAAATAGCTAAATTTATCAAGCATATTAGCTAGAAAAAAATAAAGCGACCTTAAACCCATAATAGCAAACATATTTGAACTATACACAATAAAAGGATCGGTTGTAACGGCAAATATTGCAGGAATACTATCTAAGGCAAAAAGTAAATCGGTAAGTTCTATAGTTATTAGGGCTCCAAAAAGTGCCGTAAACACGGTTTTTCCATTTACCTTTGTAATGTATTTACCGCCATGTAATTCTTTACTGAATCTAAATAGTTTCATGATACCTTTCGGTTCTTCATTTTCTGTGTGTTCTGCTTCTTTTTTTAGCATTTTTAAAGCCGTAAACAATAAGAATAAACCAAAAACAATATTCATTCCGTGAATTTTATTTAGCAATATCAATCCAACACTTATTAAAATAGCACGGAACACAATTGCTCCTAGAATACCAAGAAATAGCAACTTATGTTGGTGTTGATTTGGGATTTTAAATGAAGTAAAAATAATAGCGATTACAAATAAATTATCAACACTTAGTGATAGTTCAATAATATAACCCGTTAAATATTTTACAACCGCTTGGTTTGGTTTTAGGTTGCTAACATTATCTATAAGGGAACTATCATAAAACCAATAAATAAGACCAGAAAAGATAATTGCATTAGTGATAAAAAAAATAGTTTCTAAAACAGCCTTTTTTACAGATGTAACTTGGTTTTTTTTATGAAATACAAAAAAATCAATCAATAAAAGTGTTAGGAGATAAGATATTAAAACAATCCAAGGAGTATAATTTTCCATAAATAATAATTACTTTTTAATAATGTCTTTTTTAAAGTTGAGTTTCATAATTTCGAAAATTATTGGTAATAAAGTTACTACAATAATTGCTAAGATTACGGTTTCGAAATTGTTTTTAACAAATGTTAGGTTGCCAAAAAAATAACCAAGTAAAACTAAACTAAATACCCAAATAAAAGCTCCCACTACATTATAACGAGTAAATTTTGAATAAGGCATATTTCCGATGCCTGCAATAAAAAGGGGCAAAAGTTCTTATAATAGGCAAAAATCTAGCTATAATTATGGTTTTTGAACCATATTGATTATAGAATTCATTTGTTTTCTGTATGTATTTTGGATTCACAATCGTTTTATTTCCAATTTTAAAATTCAGCAATTTTACGCCTAATTTTTTACCCAAATAATAATTAAGACTGTCTCCTGTAACTGCGGCTATACATAATAATAGAAGTAAGACCGTTAAATTTAAATCTGCTGTTTGACCTAGATTATTCTGCACGCCAGCACAAAAAGCACCAGCAGTGAATAACAAGGCATCTCCTGGTAAAAAAGCCATTACCAGGAGGCCTGTTTCCATAAAAACTATTAAGAAAAGGATAAGATAAATCCACATACCATAATTATAAACTAAATCAAAAAGATGAAGATCTAGGTTTAGAATAAAATCCCAAAAAATAGTTATAATTTCCAATGTAGAATTGTGTTTATTATGTTTTAATTGCTCCTTTTTTGCTTTTAGAAACTTTTAAAGTCCTTTTAAGCAGCTTTTTTAGTAATCGTTTTAAGTTTGTTTTGTAGAATTAAAGTTTGCCAAATTTCTGCGCGTTCAACTTCAAAGTCTTGAGTATACTCATCATCAATATTGTAAAGATTAAGAGTTACACTTTCGTTTTTCTTTGTAAAGAACAATTCTATTTCTAAAGATTGTAATTCAGGTTCTAGTGTAGAATCCTTTTTAAAATCTCTGTTTTTTTTGTTTATTTGACAGCTTTTCACAGTGTTAAGATCAATTTTTATCAATTTTGTTTCTTCATTAATTATTTTTATAAATATTAATATGTTTTTATTCACATCAAATCCAAGGAAATTTTTGTTCCATTGTTCTGTTTTTGTAAATGATAAATTTTCATCTTTTAATGCATTTGTAATTAATTTAGCAAATTTTTTCGCACTGCTTTTTCCTATAATAATTAACCAAATAATTGGTAAAACGCACAGAAGAGTTGTAATTGCATAAATTACGGACATAGATATTTTCATTATAATTATAGTTTAATTTTTTTATTGAATTTGTTATAGTAAGTCTTAGTTCTCAATAAATGAGAACAGTGTAAAAATGATTTATAGACAAATTACTTAGGTAAAAAAATGAAACGGAAAGATGATTGTTGTTGAAGTTAATTTTAGAGGTATAGTTTCTCCTATCGATAAATAATTAAGCTTGTAATCATAGGTTTTAGCAATAGGTTGTTTTAGCTTGTTTTTTGTAAGCTTAAACGGAACTTTAAAGTTTTTTAAAGTCCAATTATCTCTGTTGACTTCTAAGGTGTTATCAACAATTAGTGCATATTGATTAGTATTGTTAGATAATTTTTTAATTTCTAATTGAGAATCAAATGCAGTATTTACAGCATTTTTGGGTGATGTAGTAGTAAATGAAAGCCATAAAAAAAGGCTAAAAATAAAACACTTAATTTTAAGCATTTTTTATATAATTTATACACAAATCTATTACAATTAGATCTCAAAAGATTCGGGTTGAAATGTTAATTATTTCTTAAAATTTCTTACAGCTGTCCGTCGCTTTTTAAGTTTTTAATTGCATCCATAATTTTTGGATTGTCATATCTTAAAGGATGAAAATTCTCGGCGTAACTTGGTAAAACATCTTTTTCTAAAATATAATGAGCACAAAGTTCACCTGCAGCACAAGCGCTCATGGTTCCGTAACCAGCAAGTACGCCAATTACAAAAACATTTTTTTCTTTCGTTGGCCCAATAAGTGGCCAGTTTTCTTTTGTTCTTGTATAATAACCAGCATATTCTATCATAGGATTTGGAATATTTTCTTCATAAGCTGCCAATTCAGGAATAAAACGACTTGCTCCTTTTAAAACCGCTTGCGGAAAAAAATCAAAATTCTTAGGAGTCCATTCTGGAGTTTCATTTTCTGTTTGAAATGCCCAACCAAGCTTTATGCCTTCAGTCTCTGGTTTTATATGTAATCCTCCTGGAAATTCTTGTAATAACCAGTGTAACTTTTCATCCGATGAAAAAAAATCTATTTCATCTTTAGACCAATTTAGTTTTTGAGAATCGGCATAAATAGTAAAAGGCATGTTTTTTGGGATGATGTTTTTAGGATCTGGAATGATGAATTTTCTTTGTAAAGTGTTTAAAATATTGAATTCTAACCCTATCATTTTACCAATATTGTTGATAAAAGGGCCAGATGAAATTACAATTTGAGAAGCATCTAAGGTTTCGTTAGTTTCTAAGGTTATTTTAAATTCAGCATTATTTTTTGTTATTGATAAGACTTCTGATTGTATAAATTGCAATCCCATTTTTTTAGTTCACCAAAAAGTAGGTTTCCTAAATCGTAGACATCTATCTTTCCGGCATTTTTTATTTTAATGATTTTTTCTATTTTGTCATCAAAATATGGAAAATCAGATTTAATGATTTTTTTATCAGTAATTTCTTCTAAGGCATTTTTAGAATTTTCATTTTCTTCAATATCAAATATTGGGTTTTCTTTATGGTGACTAATAAAATTATATCCAGATGCTATCATTTTAAATGAGTCGTTTCCATATTCTTTCCTTAATTCTTTCATTAAAAAAATACTTCTACTTACAAACTTCTGCATGCATTCTTGTGGCCAAAAATCTCTGTAGTTTTCTCCAGATTTACTAGTCGTAAAAGATAAAGGTTGGTTTTTATCAACTAAAATAACATTTGCTTTACTATTATTTTTTAATATAAAATAGGCGGTTGAAACACCAGCAATTCCTGCTCCACAAATAATTATAGGTTTAGTCATGTATTTAATAATT
>JANQTQ010000189.1 GCA_030731625.1 Polaribacter sp.
ATATCCAACATATTCATTTAAAACTGATAAAAAAATAAAATCTGTAGAGATTGATAACTCTAAATTAATGGCAGATATTAATGATGAAAACAATGTTTTTGAAGTAAAATAAAAACAAGTTTAAATTGATTTAAAACCTTTCAGATTCTAAAATTTGAAAGGTTTTTTTATGGGATATATTCATTAATTTTATCATTTGGTATAAATCCTTTTAAGATTAAAAAGACTCCGCAAACTATTAAAATAACGCCCATTATTCTTTTGATTCTGAATATTAAAATTGGAGTCATTTTATCTTTAAGTTGTTTAGCTAAAAATATTTTACCTAAATCCGTTATAAAATAAGACACTACAATTACGGCAAAATAACTAAAGATAGCCTGCTGATTCATGTTTAAAGTTGGCCCAATAACCAAAACAGTTCCTAGCCAAAAAGCTAATACACCAATATTAATAAAGTTTAAAAAGTATCCTTTTAAGAATAGTTTTAGATAATTATTTTTTACAATGGGTACATCTATCTCGTTTGCTGTGTCTAAACTTTCTTTTTTGTTCTCTTTATCTAGATACGTAATTATACCATAAATAATCATCACTAAACCGCCAATAAAAAATAATCGTGGATCATCTTTAATTTCTTCTAACAAAGATCTGCTGCCGTAATATGCAATTAAAATAAAAGTAATATCACCTAAAATAACACCTAAATCAAAAACTATTGCAGCCCTAGCACCTTTTAAAATACTGGTTTGTATCAACATAAAAAAAACAGGGCCAATCATAAAAGCCATGAAAAACCCAATAAGAATTGCGTTTTTAAAATCGTAAATATCCATTGCCTAAAAATACTATTTTTTAATTGAAGGATAAAAAAAAGGATGGAAAAACCATCCTTTAGAACAAAAATATTTTTTAAAAAACTGTACCTTATCGTTATCTAAACATTATCAAACAGTTAATAAAATCAGTAGTTTATAGTTTTTTATACATCATCAAAATCAATCTTTATTTTTGATGTTGTAGGGTATGCCTGACAGGTTAATATTAAGCCTTCTTCAACTTCGCTATCTGTTAAAATTGAATTTTTAACCATTACAGCTTTTCCTTCGGTAACTTTAGCTAAACAAGAACTACAAACACCACCTTGGCAAGAATAAGGAGCGTCTACATCATTACGCAAACTAGCAGCCAAAATATTGTCTGTTTGTTGCATCGAAAATGTAGTTTTTTCATCATCTAAAAGCACTGTAATTTGGGTAGTTCCTTCTTTAATTTCTGATAGAGCTTCTTCATCTACAGAAGTTGTAAATAATTCGAAATGAATATTTTCTTTTGCAATTTTGTTACTTTCTAATGTTTTAGAAACGGCTTTAATCATTTCTTCTGGGCCACATAAAAAAGCAGCGTCAAAAGAAGTTTCTTTGTACATGTTCTTTACAAAGTAATTGGTAACATTCTCGTCTATTCTGCCTCTTAATTCGTTTTTAACTTCTTCTCTACTAAAAATATAGTGCAATTTAAATCTTCCTAAAAAAGTTTCTTTTAAAGTACTTAATTCAGCATAAAAAATAGTGTCAGCGACCGTTTTATTACCATAAATCAATGTAAAGTTTGATGTTGCTTCTGTTTCTAAAACTGTTTTTACCATTGATAAGATTGGCGTAATTCCAGAGCCAGCAGCAAAAGCTATATAGTTTTTGTTAGCCTCTGGTTTTAATAAGAATCTTCCTTCTGGAACAGATATTTCAATTTCGTCTCCAACTTTAAAATGAGTAGTTGCGTACACAGAAAATAGCCCTTTTTCAACAGCTTTTATAGCCACTCTAATTTCATCACTTTTTGGTGTTGAACAAATGGAATAAGCTCTTCTAACTTCTTCTCCTTTAATTTCTTGTTGTATGGTAATGTATTGTCCTGCCGTAAAATTAAATTCTGATTTTAAATGTGCAGGTATTTTAAACAAAACAGAAACCGCGCTTGCGGTTTCTTGTTTTACTTCTTGTATGATTACTTTATGAAATGTTGACATAACTTGTTTTTTACACCAAATTATTTGCTATTAAATATTCGGCAATTTGAATTGTATTTGTAGCAGCACCCTTACGTAGGTTATCTGCAACAATCCACAAATTTAAGGTATTTTCTTGAGATTCATCTCTTCTAATTCTACCAACAAATACTTCGTCCTTATCATATGCTGTTATTGGCATCGGATAAATGTTGTTAGCTAAATCATCTTGAACAATAACACCTGGAGTTTCGCTTAAAATTTTACGAACTTCGGTAATGTCAAAATCATTATGAAATTGAACATTTACGGCTTCAGAATGCCCGCCAGCGGTTGGGATTCTAACAGCAGTTGCAGTAACAGAAAAAGAATCGTCGCGTAAAATTTTCTTAGGTTCTTTTACCAGTTTCATTTCCTCTTTTGTGTATCCGTTTTCTAAAAAAACATCACATTGAGGAATTGCATTTCTTCCTATTTTATAATGATACGCCATTTCACCATCGATTCCTGCTTCTTCATTATCCAATTGCTGAACCGCTTTTACACCAGTACCAGAAACAGATTGATATGTAGAAATCACCACACGTTTCATTTTATATTTAGTGTGTAATGGAGCTAAAGCCATCACCAATTGAATTGTAGAACAATTAGGATTTGCAATAATTTTATCCTCCTTTGTTAAAACATCACCATTAATTTCTGGAACAACTAACTTTTTTGTAGGATCCATTCTCCAAGCAGAAGAATTATCGATAACAGTTGTACCAACTTCAGCAAATTTTGGAGCCCATTCTAAAGAAGTATCTCCACCTGCAGAAAATAAAGCCACATCTGGTTTCATTTTTACGGCATCTGCTAAAGTTACAATGGTGTATTCTTTTCCTTTATATGATAATTTTTTTCCTGCAGATCTTTCTGATGCAACAGGAATAAATTCCGTTATTGGTAAATTACGTTCTTCTAAAACTCTTAACATTACGGTGCCTACCATTCCAGTTGCACCAACTACAGCTATTTTCAT
>JANQTQ010000190.1 GCA_030731625.1 Polaribacter sp.
GTTTTTTAGCAATTTTACCTTTTGTCCAACGTACAAAAGTTTCCATTTCTGCAACCGCTCTGCTTACAATAAAATCGTAGGTATCTTTGTCTTCTTCTACTCTGCCATTGGTTGTTTTAACATTTAACAACCCCAAACCTTCTACAACTTCATTTACTACTTTTATTTTTTTACCGATAGAATCTACCAAATGAAACTGAGTTTCTGGAAATAAAATTGCCAACGGAATTCCAGGAAAACCGCCACCTGTACCAACATCCAACACTTTTGCTCCTGGTTTAAACTCCATCACTTTAGCAATTCCTAAAGAATGTAAAACATGACGCAAATACAATTCATCAATATCTTTTCTAGAAACTACATTAATTTTTAGATTCCAATCTTCATATAATTCTTGAAGTTTAGAGAATTGTGCTATTTGCGTTTCAGTTAAATTTTTAAAATACTTATGTATAATTTCCATCAATGATAAAATTTGAACTGCAAAAGTAGCTAATTGCCCGCAACAATTCTTAACAAAAAATGACGTTTATCATAAGAAGAAACAATAAATAGATTATTTTTGTACTTTATTAGCAATTTTTATGAAAACACTTAAATTCTCAAAAGTAGACAAAGCAAAGTTTTTTAGAACTTTGAACAAAAGAGTCAACTTATATTTTAAAGAAAATAATATTAATAAAACAGGAAACTGGAAATTATATACGAAAGCAATTATTATGTTTTCAATATTCTTAGTGCCTTTTTTATTGATTTTAACAATTAACATGCCTCAATGGCTCATGGCTGTTTTGATGATTGTTACTGGAATAGGAATGGCCGGGGTTGGTATGAATGTGATGCATGATGCAAACCACGATTCTTTTTCTAAAAGAAGCTGGGTGAATAAATTAATGGGAAGCAGTATCTACATTTTAGCAGGTAATGTGTATAACTGGAAAGTGCAACACAATGTTTTACACCATACTTTTACCAACATAAAAGACCATGATGAAGATATAGATGCTGGTAGAATTATTCGTTTTTCTCAACATTCTAAATGGTTACCAATTCATAAAATTCAAAAATATTATTCTATTTTTTTATATGGATTATTAACTATTAACTGGGCAATTACTACTGATGTAAAACAAATGCACCGTTATTTAAAACGTAAATTATCTTATGGTGAATTTCCAAATCCAACGACAGAATGGACAAAATTAATCATTTCTAAAATTGCTTATTATGCACTTTGGATCGTTTTACCTTTATTAGTTTTAGACGTTGCTTGGTGGAAAGTTTTAATAGGTTTTTTTGTAATGCATTATACTGCAGGCATGATTTTAAGTCTAGTTTTTCAATTGGCACATATTGTACCGAATACAGAAATGCCAATTCCAGATCAAGATGGTAATTTAGAGCACACTTGGGCAGTCCATCAATTATATACAACATCTAACTTTGCACCTAGTAACTGGTTGGTAAATTTCTATACTGGTGGTTTAAATCATCAAGTTGAACATCATATTTTTCCGCATATTTCTCATGTTCACTACAATAATTTAGCTAAAATTGTAAAAGAAACAGCTAAAGAGTTTAATTTACCATACAATGAGTATGAAACCATGCGTAAAGCAATTGTAGAACATTTTAGACATTTAGGAGTTTTAGGGCAAAATCCCGAATTAGCATAAACAAAAACACAACAACAACTATCAGTAAAATGACACATCCATTATCGGACAGAATTAACAGTTTACCTGTTTCAGAAACTTTAGCAATGGCTGCTAAAGCAAGAGAATTAAGAGCAGAAGGAAAAGATATTATTGGTTTAAGTTTAGGAGAACCTGACTTTAATACGCCAGATTTTATTAAAGACGCTGCCATAGAAGCGATCAATCAAAATTACAATTCTTACTCTCCAGTTGATGGATATTTAGAATTAAAAGAAGCTATTTGCGTTAAATTTAAACGTGATAATGATTTAGTTTACAAACCAAGTCAAGTGGTAGTTTCTACAGGAGCAAAACAATCTATAGCAAACATTGCACAAGTATTATTAAATCCTGGTGATGAAGTTTTATTACCTGCACCTTATTGGGTTAGCTACTCGGCGCTTGCAATTTTATGTGAAGCAACGTATGTAGAAATCCCTTCTAAAATAGAAGACGATTTTAAAATTACACCAGCGCAATTAGAAGCAGCAATTACACCTAAAACTAAAATGGTGTTTTTTAACTCGCCAAACAATCCAAGCGGAACTATTTATAGCGAAGCAGAATACAGAGCATTGGCTGCAGTTTTAGAAAAACATCCAACTATTTATATTTTATCAGATGAAATTTACGAACATATAAACTATGAAACAAAACCTTTTAGTTTTGCGGCAATAGAAAGTATGTACGACAGAACCATTACTGTAAACGGTTTAGCAAAAGCATTTGCTATGACAGGTTGGAGAATTGGTTATATTGGCGCTCCAGAATGGATTGCTAAAGCATGTACTAAAATGCAAGGGCAAATTACATCTGGCGCAAACTGTATTGCACAAAGAGCTGCTATTACTGCCGTTTTAGCACCAGTATCTAAAATACAATTTATGGTAGACGAGTTTAAAACTCGTAGAGATATCATTATCGATTTATTAAGAGAAATAGAAGGCTTTAAAGTAAATGTACCAGAAGGCGCGTTTTATGTTTTTCCTGATGTTTCTTATTTCTTCGGTAAAACTATTAATGGCGTAAAAATTGAAAACGCTAATGATTTTGCATTTTTCTTATTAGAAAAAGCAGGTGTTGCAACGGTAACAGGTGATGCGTTTGGTGCACCAAGTTGTATTCGTTTGTCTTATGCGGCATCAGAAGCTCAAATTAGAGAAGCAATTAAGAGAATTAAAGAAGCTTTAAGTTAAAAGTTTTTCTATATTATATTTTAAAATCCATCTTTAATTAGATGGATTTTTTTGTTTGGGCAAGTTTTTTGAAAAAACAAAAAACCGCGCTATCCATTATATCTTTTTTTCGTTCCTCTAAAAAG
>JANQTQ010000191.1 GCA_030731625.1 Polaribacter sp.
TGTATGTTCTTAAAAAAGAAGAAGGTGGACGTCACACTCCATTCCATAACAACTATCGTCCACAGTTCTATGTAAGAACTACAGATGTTACAGGTACTATTAATTTACCTGCAGGTGTTGAAATGGTAATGCCAGGTGATAACTTAACAATTACTGTTGATTTATTACAACCAATTGCATTAAATGTTGGTCTACGTTTCGCTATCCGTGAAGGTGGTAGAACTGTAGGAGCTGGTCAGGTAACTGAATTATTAGACTAATTAAACTTTTAAGTTTATTAGTTAATAAATTAATAATAAGGGCGTTCCGTTTTTTTTAACGGAATGCCTTTATCAATGAATAAAGAAACGGGCGTAGTTCAGCGGTAGAGCACTGGTCTCCAAAACCAGCTGTCGGGAGTTCGAATCTCTCCGCCCGTGCAATAAAACATAAAAGTAAGATGAACTTTATACAATATATCAAAGATTCTTTTATTGAATTAAATAACCACATGACGTGGATATCTAAAGAAGAAGCTCAAAAATCAACTGTAACAGTTGCTGTATTTACAATTGTGTTTGCATTAGCAGTTGCTGGTATAGATTATGTTTTTCAAACTGGATTAGATAACTTTTTCAAATTATTTTAAGAGAATTAATTATGGCTGATACAGTGATGAAATGGTATGTTGTTAGAGCCATTGGTGGACAAGAAAATAAAGTGAAAGCTTATATCGAGACAGAAATTTCTAGAGTAGGATTGTCTGACTATGTAAGTCAAGTAATTGTTCCAACCGAAAAAGTAGTTCAAATTAGAAACGGGAAAAAAGTTAATAGAGAAAGAGTTTATTTTCCTGGTTATATTATGGTAGAGGCGAACCTTTCAGGTGAAGTACCTCACGTTATTAAATCAATTACTGGTGTTATTGGATTTTTAGGGGAAACAAAAGGTGGTGAACCAGTTCCTATGAGAAAGTCTGAAGTTAACAGAATGCTAGGTAAGGTCGATGAACTTTCTGTTCAAGACGAAAATATTGCAATTCCATTTAATTTAGGTGAAACTGTAAAAGTTGTTGATGGTCCATTTAATGGATTTGACGGAACTATTGAAAAAGTAAATGAAGAAAAGCGTAAGCTTGAGGTAATGGTGAAAATTTTCGGAAGAAAAACTCCATTAGAATTAAGTTATATGCAAGTAGAAAAGATATAATTGTTACACAAATATATAAATATCGGTTTGTTTTAAGCTTCCAAAATTAAAACGAATCATTAAACATTTTAAAATGGCAAAAGAAGTTAGTAAAGTAGTTAAGTTACAAGTAAGGGGAGGCGCAGCGAATCCATCGCCGCCGGTTGGACCCGCTTTAGGAGCTGCTGGTGTTAACATTATGGAGTTCTGTAAACAGTTTAATGCAAGAACGCAAGACCAACAGGGTAAGATTTTACCAGTGGTTATTACTGTTTTCAAAGACAAATCGTTTGATTTTGTTGTAAAAACTCCTCCTGCAGCAGTTCAGTTACTAGAAGCGGCCAAAATTAAAAAAGGTTCAGGCGAACCAAACAGAAAGAAAGTAGCATCGGTTACTTGGGATCAAATAAAAGCTATTGCAGAAGACAAAATGGTAGATTTAAATGCCTTTGAAATCACTGCAGCTATGAAAATGATTGCAGGTACAGCTCGTTCTATGGGATTAACAGTAAAAGGTAATGCTCCAGCATAAACTTTATAAAAAGTAGTAAAAATGGCAAAATTAACAAAAAAGCAAAAAGAAGCACACGCAAAGTTAGATCGTTCTCAATCGTATGATTTAGCAGCAGCTTCGGCTCTAGTCAAAGAAATTACCAATGTAAAGTTTGATGCATCAGTAGAATTAGCGGTACGTTTAGGAGTAGATCCACGTAAAGCTAATCAGATGGTAAGAGGAGTAGTAACTTTACCTCACGGAACTGGTAAAGATGTAAAAGTTTTAGCATTAGTTACCCCAGATAAGGAAGCAGAAGCTTTAGAAGCAGGAGCTGACTATGTAGGGTTAGATGAATATCTTCAAAAAATTAAAGGAGGATGGACTGATGTAGACGTTATTATTACAATGCCAAGTGTGATGGGTAAATTAGGTCCTTTAGGAAGAATTTTAGGTCCTAGAGGTTTAATGCCAAACCCAAAAACTGGTACTGTAACAATGGATGTTGCAAAAGCTGTTCAAGATGTAAAAGCTGGTAAAATTGACTTTAAAGTTGATAAAACTGGTATCGTTCATGCAGCAATTGGAAAAGTGTCTTTTGATGCTAAGCAAATTCAAGAAAATGCAAACGAGTTAATACAAACAATTATTAAATTGAAACCAACAACTGCAAAAGGAACGTATGTAAAAAGCGTTTTTATGTCTAGTACAATGAGTCCTAGTATTGCTGTTGAAGTAAAAACTGTTTAATACGTTAAAACTTATAATTATGACTAGAGAAGAGAAATCACAAGTAATACAAGATTTAACAGCAGTATTAGCAGGAACAAATACGTTATATTTAGCTGATATTTCAGGACTAAATGCAAAGAATACTTCTAATTTACGTAGAGCTTGTTTTAAAGCAGGTGTTCAGTTATCAGTTGTTAAAAATACATTACTTGCAAAAGCAATGGAAGCATCAGACAAAGATTTTGGTGCACTTCCATCAGTATTAAAGGGTAATACCTCAATGATGATTGCTGAGGCTTCTAATGCGCCAGCAAAATTAATAAAAGACTTTAGAAAAAAATCTAAAAAACCTTTATTAAAAGGAGCATTCGCAGAAGAATCAGTATATATTGGAGATGAACAATTAGATGCTCTTGTAGATATTAAGTCTAGAGAAGAACTTATTGGAGAAATCATTGGATTATTACAATCACCAGCTAAAAATGTTATTTCAGCATTACAATCAGGTGGTCAAAAACTTTCAGGTATCTTAAAAACGTTATCTGAAAAATAATTTAGCGCACAAATAAACTATAATAAACAAAATTTTTAAAACAATTAAAATGGCAGATTTAA
>JANQTQ010000192.1 GCA_030731625.1 Polaribacter sp.
TTGGTTACATTATCTAAAAACATTTTATCATGCGAAACCAATACAATTGCACCAGAATACGATTTTAAAAAGTTCTCTAACCAGATAATCGATTCGATATCTAAGTGATTCGTTGGCTCATCCAGCAATAAAATATCATTATTTTGTAATAATAATTTAGCTAATTCTATACGCATTCTCCATCCACCAGAAAAAGTATCTGTTAGTTTATCAAAATCTTCTCTTTGAAAACCTAAACCTTGTAAAATTTTCTCTGTATCTCCTTGATAATTGTAACCTCCAAGCAATTCATAACGCTCTGTATTATCGGTTAAATCATGAATTAACTGACTATACCCTTCACTTTCGTAATCGGTTCTTGTAACTAATTGCTCATTAATTTCATCGAGTAATACCTCAATTTCTTTAATTTCTACAAAGGCTTGATATGCTTCTTCTAAAATAGTTCTTCCTTCAACAAAATCGATATCTTGTCTTAAAAAACCAATTCTCACGTCTTTATCAAAAGCCATGGTTCCACTACTTTCAATGTCTTTAGAAAGCACTTTTAAAAGCGTAGATTTTCCGGCTCCGTTTTTACCTATTAAGCCTATTCTATCTCCTTTATTTAGTTTAAAAGTGATTCCTGAGAATAATTCAGTTCCCATAAAGGAAACTGTTAAATTGTGTACGTTTAACATTAAATGTAATAAAAGTTACAAAGTTAGATTGATAAAAATTTATCTTTGCAAAAGTATCAATTTTTAATTTTATGATGTTTAAAAAAGGAACAAAATTATATAGCATTTCTAAAGGTAAATGTCCAAAATGCCAAGAAGGTGAGTTTTTTAAGTATAAATTTTCACTTAATCCTTCTAAAATAACAAAAATTCATGACAATTGTCCTAACTGTAATTTAAAATACATGTTAGAGCCTTCGTTCTTTTATGGTGCGATGTATGTTAATTATGGTTTTTCTGTAGCACTTTTTGTTGGTGTTTTTATCATTTCAAAATTAATTATAGGCCTTAGTATTTTGCAAAGTTTTGTCGCCATTATAGTAGTTTCATTATTACTTTCTCCTCTAACTTTAAGATTATCGAGAATTATTTGGATAAATATGTTTGTGAGTTTCGAGGAAAAAAAATAGCTTTTTAGACTTTTTGACTTTTTTTTCTGATGAACTAGTTTTATAAAACACTATATTTTAGTAATTTATTCAAATCTTTTGATGTCAATTTCTTTATCTAGTTCGCCATCATTTTCTAAATAATTAAATAATTGTTTGGCAACTGTTGGCGCAATCATAACGCCTCGTGTTCCCAAACCGTTTAAAATCGCCAAATTATTATACGTTGGATGCATCCCTACCAAAGGCCTTCTATCTCTAACAGTTGGTCTTATTCCTGCGGATTGTTCTATAATTGTATACGGAACAGTAATTACTTTTTTTAATTTCTCTACGAGCTCATTTCTACCTTCTTCAGATGGATTTGAAGTTTTATCACTCCAATTAAAGGTTGCGCCTACTTTGTATAAATGATCTCCTAATGGTAAAACAAAAACCGTTGATTTAATTAAAAAATCTACCTCTAATTCAGGAGCATGAATGGTAATTAATTCTCCTTTTACTTCATTTAATGGCAAATAATTAAAAAACAAATTTTCGGTCATTCCAAATCCCTCACAAAAAACAATTCTATCGGTGGTAATTTCTTTGTATTCTAAATGATTTTGTCTAAATTTTATTTGCTGATGATCGAATTTTTCAAACTGGATTTTATTTTCACTTTTTAAATACGCTCTATAAACCTCAACTAGCTTTTTTGTATCAATTCGGCCAGCTTCATTTACGTTTCCGTAACCAAAATCAGCTATAATTCCTTTTCTTTTTGTTGTATCTAATTTAGGGTCTATATAATCAGATAACAAAGGTTTGTCTGCGGCTTCGAACCAATTATTTTGGTCTTCGATAGATTTAAAAACCTTTTTGATGAGAAATTTTTCATCAATCTGTATCTGTAACTTTTCTTCTAATTTCTGATAAAAAGGAAGTGCAACTGCTAATTGTTCTTTGGCATTCCAAACGGGTGTAAATCGTTTTAAAATAACAGGATTATAAACACCTCCTGCAACTAAAGATGATTGTTGTGAGTCATCTTCAAAAACTACAAACGTTTTATTTGCTGCGATTAATTCTTCTGCAAAAGCGATACCCGCTAAACCTAAACCAACAATAATATAATCTACTTTCATTGTACAAAAATACTTAAGTTTTAACTAAAATTCATTGTTGTTCAATAAAAGAAACAAGAACGTTATACTTTTAAAAACAACAATAAATTTAACTGCTTTTTTCTTTTTTAATTATTTCTAGAGAGCAGAAAGTTCTTTAAAAAATAAATTAAACAAGTTTCAAAGAGAAAAGACTTTTCAATGAAACTAAATAATTAAAAAGTGATGTTTACATGAAATCCCGAATAAAAACAACCCTGATAGAATCTTTCAACTACACTCAAGAAAGGATCTCTGTTAGAGCTCTTTATTGTTTTCCACAAAAAAACGAGTAGTGAAAGCAGTAACTAGATTCCAATAAAAAAACGCTTACTTTCGTAAACGTTTCTTTGTATTTTTATGAAATTAGAATTTTTAATAATTCCACATATCTATTTCTTTATTTCTAATATCTTCTTTAATTTTATCTGCTTCTAAAAGCTGAAATAAAGAATTACCACGAACATAATCTGCAATAGCTCTATTCCCGTAGATATTTTCTTCTCTTACAATTACAGAACTAAATCTACGCGCATTTAATAAGTGATCATACGAAATAGGATGTGTAGCATTATCTGGATTGAACACTTTTGAATCGTGTAACGCTTCTCTTGCCGATGGAAAGAAAACCCAGAACAACTCATACAACTCTTGATCTTCAACACCCTCTACCCCAAGAGTTTGAACATCTTTTCCCATTGGCGCAATTGCCAATAATCTGTATTTCATTTCTCCTTGACG
>JANQTQ010000193.1:0-4429 GCA_030731625.1 Polaribacter sp.
AATTTAATAACAGAAAAAAAGACATAAAATGGCGCATCCTAAAAGAAAAATATCTAAAACTAGAAGAGATAAAAGGAGAACACATTATAAAGCAGCTGATCAACAAATTGCAACAGATCCAACAACAGGAGAGGCTCATTTATATCACAGAGCACATTGGCATGAAGGTAAATTATACTACAGAGGTCAAGTTGTTTTAGAATCTGCAGCAGCAGAAGCTTAAAAATATCCTTTTAAAAATACGCGAAAACCCTCAAATTTGAGGGTTTTTTTACGTTTTTTACTTAAAAATCATCTCTTTTGATAATTTTTAAACAATAATGTGAAATAATTTTCACTACTTTTGACTATTCTAAATTTTAGAAACTAAACTTTATTTATGACTAAAATAACTGCTGCAATTACAGCCGTAGGAAAATACGTTCCTGATTATATTCTAACAAATAAAGAGTTAGAGAAATATGTTGATACTAATGACGAATGGATTACTTCTAGAACTGGAATTAAAGAAAGAAGAATTTTAAAAGGCGAAGGCTTAGGTACATCATATATGGCTATTAAGGCCGCAGAAAATTTGTTCATAAAATCTAAGATAAACCCAGAAGAAATAGATTTAGTAATTGTAGGTACTGCAACTCCAGATTTACCTGTTGCATCTACAGCCGCTTATGTAGCTTCAGAAATTGGTGCAATAAATGCTTTTGGATACGATTTACAAGCTGCATGCTCTAGTTTTTTATACGGCATGTCTACAGCAGCTAGTTATATAGAGTCTGGAAGGTATAAAAAAGTGTTATTAATTGGCGCGGATAAAATGTCTTCTATTATAGATTATACTGATAGAGCAACTTGTATTATATTTGGTGATGGAGCAGGTGCAGTTTTATTTGAACCTAATAATGAAGGTTTAGGCTTGCAAGATGAATATTTAAGAAGTGATGGAATTGGTAGAGATTTTCTAAGAATTGAAGCTGGTGGATCTATAATGCCTACAACGGAGCAAACTGTAAAAGACAATAAACATTTTGTGTATCAAGAAGGGAAAACTGTTTTTAAATACGCAGTTTCTAATATGGCAGATGTTGCAGAAAAAATGTTAACTAGAAATAATTTAACAGAACCAGACATACAATGGTTAGTGGCACATCAAGCAAATAAAAGAATAATTGAAGCAACCGCCAATAGAGTTGGTGTATCGCCAGAAAAGGTAATGATGAATATTCATAAATATGGTAATACAACATCGGCAACTTTGCCTCTTCTATTAGCAGATTATGAAGATCAATTAAAAAAAGGAGATAATTTAATCTTTGCCGCATTTGGTGGAGGCTTCACGTGGGGAGCTATCTATTTAAAATGGGCGTATAATTCATAAATAAAAACAATTAAACAATAAGAAGCATGGATATTAAAGAAATTCAAAATCTTATAAAATTTGTGGCTAAATCTGGCGCAAGCGAGGTAAAGTTAGAAATGGAAGATATAAAGATTACCATTAAAACAGGTACAGAAAAGACAGAAACGACAATTGTACAAGCGGCTCCATACGCTAGCGCGCCTCAAGTTGCAGCAGCACCGTTAACAGGAAATTCTGTTGCAGAAATAGTTACAGCTGTTAAAGCAGACGATGATGCTAAATTTATAATTGTAAAATCTCCAATCATTGGTACTTTTTACAGAAAACCATCTCCAGATAAACCTAATTTTGTTGAAGTTGGTTCAGAAATAAGCGTTGGTGACACTGTTTGTGTTATTGAAGCAATGAAATTATTTAATGAAATTGAATCTGAAGTATCAGGTAAAATAGTTAAAGTTTTAGTTGATGATTCTTCTCCAGTTGAATATGATCAACCTTTATTTTTAGTAGACCCATCTTAGTTAGTAAGAAGCTTAATATTTAAAGTTAGAAATATATTCTAACTTTTTGTTTGTATATTAAATATTGAACTTCTTAATTTTAACTTATAATATCTAAAATTGAAACAAGATGTTTAAAAAAATATTAATTGCCAATAGAGGAGAAATAGCATTACGTGTTATTAGAACCTGTAAAGAAATGGGTATAAAAACTGTTGCTGTATATTCTACAGCAGATGCAGATAGTTTACACGTTAGATTTGCAGATGAAGCTGTTTGTATTGGTCCTCCTTCAAGTGCTGAATCTTATTTAAAGATGTCTAATATTATTGCTGCTGCAGAAATTACAAATGCAGATGCAATTCATCCAGGATATGGTTTTTTATCAGAAAACGCTAAATTCTCTAATTTATGTGAAGAACATAATATTAAATTTATTGGAGCTACTGGTAAAATGATTAATCAAATGGGAGACAAAGCAAATGCTAAAGCTACCATGAAAGCTGCCGGCGTACCTTGTGTACCAGGTTCCGAAGGTGTTATTGTAGATTTTGAGCAATGCGAGAAATTAGCAAAAGAAACAGGCTATCCAGTAATGTTAAAAGCCTCTGCAGGTGGTGGTGGTAAAGGAATGCGCGCGGTTTACAAATCAGAAAATTTAAAAGATGCTTGGGATTCTGCGAGACAAGAAAGTAAAGCAGCCTTTGGAAATAATGATATGTATATGGAGAAGCTTATTGAAGAGCCAAGACATATTGAAATCCAAATTGTTGGAGATTCTTACGGTAAAGCATGTCACTTATCAGAAAGAGATTGTTCTGTACAAAGACGTCATCAAAAGTTAACAGAAGAAACACCTTCTCCTTTTATGACTGATGAATTAAGAGAAAAGATGGGTGATGCGGCTGTAAAAGCTGCTGAATTTATTGGTTACGAAGGAGCCGGAACTATAGAGTTTTTAGTAGATAAACATAGAAATTTCTACTTTATGGAGATGAATACTCGTATTCAAGTAGAGCATCCAATAACAGAAGAGGTTGTGAATTACGATTTAATTCGCGAACAAATTTTAGTTGCTGCTGGTGTGCCAATTTCTGGAAGAAATTATTATCCTCAATTACATGCAATAGAATGTAGAATTAATGCAGAGGATCCTTACAATAATTTTAGACCATCACCTGGAAAAATAGTAACCTTGCATACTCCTGGAGGTCATGGTGTTAGAATGGATACACATGTGTATGCTGGCTATACTATACCGCCAAATTATGATTCTATGATTGCGAAATTAATTGTTACTGCTCAAACTAGAGAAGAGGCAATTAATAAGATGAAAAGAGCTTTAGATGAATTTGTTATTGAAGGTATTAAAACAACAATACCATTTCATAGACAACTAATGGATCATCCAGATTATGTAGCGGGTAATTACACTACAAAATTTATGGAAGATTTTGTAATGGAGTCTTAAAAAGTAATATAAAATTTATACAAAAAGAGAGAATGCAGTAATGTATTCTCTTTTTTTTTATCTTTAGGGTTAAATTAATGTTTCTATGAAAATTGACGGAATCGATAAAATAATTATCAAAAGTTTAGTGAGTGATGCTAGAACTCCCATTTTAAGTATTGCTAGAGAAGTTGGTGTGTCTGGTGCTGCCATTCATCAACGTTTACGAAAGTTAGAAAAATCTAAATTAATAGATGGTTATAAAATGGTGATTAATCCAAAAATTTTAGGATATTCTACAACTGCTTTTATTGGAGTTTTCTTAGATTCATCAAGTTTATATTCATCAGCAATAAAAAGGCTAAAGGAAATTCCAGAAATTATAGAGAGCCATTATACAACTGGTAATTACGCTATTTTTATAAAGGTTTTGTGTAAAAATAATGAAGATTTAATGCATCTTTTAAATAAAGATATTCAAAATATAAAAGGGGTGTCTAGAACAGAAACATTTATTTCACTAGATCAACAGATTGATAGACAGATATCTATTTAATAAATTTACATTTTAACTATAAATTTAGACCTTTTAAAGTCTTTTATAAACGATTTATCAAATAAATAAAAAAGGGCGGTTTTTTTATTTCATTTTTGTATTTATAAAAATATAATGAGAAATTTATCAGATTTTTAGTAAAATAAAATAAAATGGAACAACCTAATTTAGTATTTATAAAAGAAATTGTAGGCGATGATAAAGCTTTTCAAAAAAATCTTTTAGATATAATTAAAAAAGAATTTCCAGAAGAAGTTAAATTGTTTACAGTAAATTTTGCGCTAAAAAAGTATAAAGAAGCGTCTAGTAACGTGCATAAAATAAAACATAAAATTAGTTTATTAGGTTTACAAGAAGGTTTTGACTTGGCAACTGATTTTGAAAATGCATTAAAAAATGGCGATACTGCACTGCATCCAGATTTTTTAGAAATTTTACACAAAATTCGCCTATATTTACATCTTTAAATATTTACCTATTTTATATTATGGTTTGTATAATTATTGATGATGATGCCACTGCTAGACTAATTATAAAACAGCATTGCCTTAATTCTAATAAAATTA
>JANQTQ010000193.1:4529-21459 GCA_030731625.1 Polaribacter sp.
TCAAATATGTTTTTTAAAGTGCATCGATCTTTTATTATCAATTTTTCAGAGATCATTGATATTGAAGATAATAGTGTTTTAATTAGACAAGTTGTTGTGCCAGTAAGTAGATCTAAGAAAAGTGAATTAATGAATAAGTTAAATCTGTTATAAATTACGTATTCTACTTTTTAACATCACTTTTAGTCCGTTCGTCGACACTTTAGCGTAAATAAACTACACCCTTTCTGTTATTTGTTATTATTATTTTACCTTTGAGTGCTGTAATTATTTAATTACGGATAACAATTATAAGTTGGGGGATTTATAAATTGAAATTAAAAAGAGCTGATGAAAATCAGCTCTTTTTTATGTTTTAAAATTTGAGATATTTAAAAGTATAATATTGGTGTTTTAGTGAAGCCAATTGCAAATAATCTTAAGAAACTGTTCCTTTTCAAAAGGTTTATATAGGTAATCATTCATGCCCACTTCAAAACATTTTTCTTTATCCTCATCAATATCGCTTGCGGTTAAGGCAATTATTGGTGTATCTAATTTTAATTCTTTTCTGATGGTTTCAGAAGCTTTATAACCATCCATAACAGGCATTTGTAAATCCATCAAGATTAAATCGCATTGGTTGTTTTCAATAAAATTTACCGCATCTTTACCATTGGCAGCTTCAAAAACAAGTACATTAAATCCTTGTAATATAATATTTGCTACCATTCTATTCATGATATTATCATCAACAACGAGTATTTTTTTTCCTGCTAAGCTTTCGGGTGTTCCTATGATGTTATTTTCCTTCATAACTTTTTTTGGGTTTTTATCAAATTCGATTTGGTGTTATCTTTTTATGTATGCACAATACTAATGTTTACAGTAAAATTTACGATCTTTACTGATGCACTTTTTTAACGTTACTGTTAAATGTCGCCAGCTTTTAAAATGATTTCATTTTAGTTGATTTCAAAGTTAGTAAAATAGAGGTATAGAGTGATAAATTAAATCCCGAAAAATGAATTGTTTTAATAAAACTCATGTACTAATACGATTCAATCTAGTTTTTTTAGGGGACATATTCTTTTTTTTATTTCGCCCTTTAAATTTAAGTCTTTTTTTTCAATAATACTTAAAATGTTTTATTACAACATTATAAGTTAATTGTTTGCAAGGTTCTATGTGTTTTACAACCCTATGTTAGTCTTTAATTTTAAAATTCGTACATTTTCTTTTTTTTTATTAACATTGTTTTAAGATAAATATGTATCTTTAGAAGTATTAAATAAAACCCCAAAATTAAAAGTATGAAAGTCACAATTGTAGGAAGCGGTTATGTTGGTCTTGTTACCGGCGCTTGTTTTTCTGAGGTAGGTATTGATGTTACTTGTGTTGATATAGACCAAAAGAAAATTGAAAATTTAAATAACGGAATTATCCCTATTTATGAACCTGGTTTAGAAGAAATGATTACCAGAAATATGAAAAAGGGACGACTTAGTTTTACTACTAGTATAGCTGAAGGTTTAGAAGATTCTGAAGTATTGTTTATATCAGTAGGTACACCACCTGATGAAGATGGTAGTGCAGATCTTAAGTATGTGCTTGCAGTAGCTAGAGATTGTGGTAAGCATATGAAAGACTATATGCTTGTGGTTACAAAAAGTACTGTTCCTGTAGGGACTTCTAAAAAAGTTAAAAAAGCCCTTCAAGAAGAATTAGATAAGCGAAATGTAGACTATGAATTTGATGTTGCCTCTAATCCAGAATTTTTAAAAGAAGGAGCTGCAATAAATGACTTTTTAAAACCAGATAGAATTGTCGTTGGTTTAGATAGCCAAAGAGCACAAGATTTAATGACAAGTTTATACAACCCTTTTACGCTAAATGGTCATCCAGTAATTTTTATGGATATCGTTTCTGCGGAAATGACGAAATATGCTGCAAACGCAATGTTGGCAACAAAAATTAGTTTTATAAACGACATCGCTAACTTATGTGAAATTGTTGGCGCTGATATTAATAAAGTTAGAAAGGGAATTGGATCTGATTCTAGAATTGGTCCTAAATTTATCTATCCAGGTATTGGTTATGGAGGTTCTTGTTTTCCAAAAGATGTACAAGCATTAATTAGAACTGCAAGTGAAAACAATTACGAGTTACAAGTATTAAAAGCAGTTGAAGCTGTTAATAAGTATCAAAAGTTAGTTTTATTTAATAAAATAAATACTTACTTTAAAGGAGATTTAAAAGGTAAAACCATAGGTATTTGGGGCTTGTCTTTTAAACCTCAAACAGATGATATGCGTGAAGCACCTTCATTATATATTATAGACAGCCTTTTAAAAGCAGGGGCAAATGTTAAAGCCTACGATCCAGTGGCAAATGAAGAAGCAAAACATCATTTTGGTGATACAATTACGTATTGTGAAGAGCAATATGAAGTTTTAATTGATGCTGATTGTTTAGCAATTTTAACAGAGTGGCCAGAATTTAAGTTTCCAAGTTTTAAAATTATTAAGAAACTATTAAGCAACCCAGTTATTTTTGATGGTAGAAATATTTTTGATAGAGAACAAATTAAAAGAAATGGATTTGAATATTTCTGTATTGGTGTAAATACAACAGAAGAAAGCGATTCTATAACAATAAAATAAATACTCATGATTAGAAAAAAAATTCTTGTAACCGGTGGAGCTGGTTTTGTTGGTTCACATTTGTGTACACGTTTATTAAAAGAAGGTAATGAGGTTATTTGTTTAGATAATTATTTTACGGGTCAAAAGCAGAATGTAATTCATCTTTTAGATAATCCGTATTTTGAGTTAATTCGTCACGATGTTACAGCGCCTTTCTTTGTTGAAGTAGATCAAATTTATAATTTAGCTTGTCCTGCTTCACCTGTACATTATCAATATAATCCAATCAAAACGATGAAAACATCTGTTATGGGAGCTATTAACATGTTAGGATTGGCAAAGAGAGTTGGTGCAAAGATATTACAAGCATCAACAAGCGAGGTTTATGGAGATCCATTAGTACATCCACAAACAGAATCTTATTGGGGACATGTAAATCCAATTGGAGAGCGTGCTTGTTATGATGAAGGAAAAAGGTCTGCAGAAACATTATTTGTAAATTATCACAAACAAAATAAAGTTGATATTAAAATTATTAGAATTTTTAATACCTACGGACCAAATATGCATCCACATGATGGACGTGTGGTTTCAAACTTTATTGTTCAGGCATTGCAAAATCAGGATATTACCGTGTACGGAGAAGGAAATCAAACCCGTAGCTTTCAATATGTTGATGACTTGGTAGAAGGGATGATTAGACTTATGAATTCTAGAGACGGTTTTACGGGTCCTGTAAATGTTGGTAACCCAAACGAATTTACAATTCTTGAGTTAGCACAAAAGGTGATAAAATTAACAGGTTCTACGTCTAAAATTATTTATAAGCCATTGCCATCAGATGATCCTATGCAAAGACAACCAGATATTTCTCTTGCAAAAAAAGAATTAGATTGGTCGCCAAAAGTACAATTAGATGAAGGTTTGATGCATACAATCAATTTTTTTAAGACAATTGTGTAGTTAAATCACACATTTGTAATAAAGAATATAATTAGTAAGCTTAAGGCTATACCCATTTTTTATTGATTTACTTATTTTAGGAAAAGTCAATAAATAAATGGGTATACATATAATATTCATTAATAGTTTAAGTAGATTTGAAAAAAAAGCTATTTTTTTGATGAATAAAAATTTCTTAAATAAAGTTTTATTTTAAAGGTTAAAGTAACTTTAATAAACTTCTTTTAAAAATAAAAAACTAATAATAAATGTTTTATGGAATAGAATGAGGTAGGTAGCTCTTTTTATTCATGTAACATCTACTACATATTAATTTAAATTTATTTTAATTTTAAAATTAAAATTGTACATTTATAAATTGTAGTGTTAAATAAATACAATTATGAATTTACCCCCAAACCAAAATACTTCATATATTAAATTATATGACCTTCAGGTTGTTGACCAGATGTGTCGCGGCAATCAAGAACAAGTTTTAAAAATGGTAGAAGTCTTTGTTGATCAAATTTCTCAATCTATGAAAGGGATTGAAGTAGCTTATTCTGAAAATGACTTTTTAAAAATTAAAAGTTTAGCCCATAAAATGAAACCTCTCTTTACTTATTTTGGTACTTCTAAATTAGAGAAAGAATTTCTTTTAGCTGAGGAATTAATTTCGAAAGAGATGATTTCGGTAGAATTAGACGCTAAAATTGCAAGCCTTAATTTGATAGTAAAAGAAGTTGTTAATGAAATGAAGAATGATTTTAATCTAGTTAATAAATAAAATTATGAAGAAAAAAATACTAGTTGTAGATGATGAGATAAGTATTTGCATGTTGTTGCAAAATTTTCTTTCTGCAGAATATGAGGTCGTTACCTTAAATAATGCAATAGAAGCTCTTGAGTGGCTAGAAGGTAATATACCAGACCTTATTATTTCTGACATTCAAATGCCAGAAATGGATGGATATGATTTTTTAACGAAGGTACGAGAGCGAGGTTTTACCAAGCACACCCCTGTTGTAATGTTGTCTGGAAAAGCAGAAAGTAAAGAACGTATAAAATGTTATAGACTTGGTGCCCAAGATTATCTTACCAAACCATTTAATCCAGAGGAGCTTGAAGAATTGGTTAAGAAAAATATTTTTCCAATTCATTATGCCATAGAATGGTAATACTTGTTGATTATGAACGAGGTATTTAACGTAAGTATGTTTTTTTAGTTTAACAGAAGATCTTGTGTTTACATACTTTTTTGCGAAATTACCAAC
Organism: Polaribacter sp.; assembly: GCA_030731625.1. Classification (GTDB taxonomy): domain Bacteria; phylum Bacteroidota; class Bacteroidia; order Flavobacteriales; family Flavobacteriaceae; genus Polaribacter. The sequence continues at coordinate 9,370 of JANQTQ010000193.1, forward strand.
AAAAGTATTGGCTAATTTTAACGATTAAATACAATATTATATTTTAATAACCGTCCCATGAGTACAAATCTTAACATTTTATATATTGGTAATCTAAAGAATTATTTTAATCTAGATGATCATAAAAATTGTTCTATAGTTACATTAGAAAATAGTATTAAGGCTACTAAATATTTGCAATCTGATGAAAAAATAGATGCCATAATATGCGATTATAACTTACCTGGAAATACTGGAGTTTTTCTTTATGATTGGATCAGAGCTCAAGCAGATTTTGACAACATTCCTTTTATTTTAGTTTCTAAAGAGTTTAGTGCCGATATTTATAAAACTGCATTTATAAAGAGAATAGATGATTTTTACGTGTCTTCTGTTACGAATCCAAATGATATTTTAAATCGAGTAGAATTTCTATGCGTACACAGAAAACCTATCAGTAAAAAGGTAGCAACAAAGGTTTTGGTAAAAGTTAAAGAAGAAGGTTATAAGATGCCTATTTCAAAACGAATTTTTGATATTTTGGTAGCATCTTCAGTGCTTTTAGTAGCTTCACCATTTTTATTACTTATTATTTTAGCTATTAGATTAGAATCAAAAGGTAAAGTATATTATATATCAAAACGTGTTGGAAGAAAAACATTCGATTTTTATAAGCTAAGATCTATGAGAACAGGATCTGATGAGTTACTAAAAAAATTAGCTGCAGAAAAAAATCAATATAAAAAAGAAGAAATAAAATCAGAAGATAGCACTTTAGATATTCCTTGTCCAAGATGCAGTGCTTTGCCAGAGGGAGAATCATGTTCTCCAATAATGTACATAGATACGCATCAAATATGTGATTATTGGTTTAATATTCAGAAACGTGAATCGGCTAAAAATAATTCAACCTTTGTAAAAATTGTTGATGATCCAAGAATTACAAAAGTTGGTAAGTTTATAAGAAACACAAGTATAGATGAATTGCCACAACTAATAAACGTGTTAAAAGGAGATATGTCTATTGTAGGTAACAGACCATTACCCGTTTATGAGGCAGAAATGTTAACTGGAGATGATTTATCTAAAAGGTTTTTAGCCCCTCCAGGAATTACAGGTTTATGGCAAGTAGAACTTAGAGGTAAAGGCGGTAATATGTCTGAAGAAGAACGAATGCGATTAGATAATGAATATGCAGATCAGTTTGTTGGTGACAATTATTCTTTTTGGTATGATATTAAACTTATTTTAAGAACAGTGCCTGCATTATTTCAATCAGATACCGTTTAAATTTTAAATGTATAGCATAATAAAAATGAACAAATTTTTTCATGTACTATCAATATTTTGTTTAGTTTCTATGTCTTTAAATACAATTCAGGCACAAAATCAAGGGCTTGAAGATAATTCATTTAAAGGTAGTCTATACAAATTTCCACCACTTCAAGTTGTTATAGACTCTGCTATAAAACATAGTGCTATGCTTAGTTTTAGAAAACATCATATTGGTGTTATGGAATCTACTTTAAAATCAGAAAAAATATATTGGACAAAACATTTAGGTATCCAAGGAGAATCTAAATATGGAAATATTAATAGTTTTTCAACCGATACAGATGGGGCAGTTAGTTCATCTGCTTTAGCCACAACCGAACAGTTTAATTATAGTTTTGGTGTTTATTTTAAGTTTCCTGTGTATGATTTTATAAATAGAAAACATCAATTAAAATTAGCTAAGTTAGAAGTAGAGGAAGCTATAAGTATGGCCGAATTTACGAAAGAAGAAATAAGACAAAATGTTATAAGATTGTATCAAGATTTAATATTAAAACAAAAATTACTGCAAATACGATCTAGAAGTTTAGGAGACGGTAGAGTAAATATGGAAATGGTAGAAAAAGAATTTAGAAATGGAGTAGTAGCAATATCTGAATATGTAAGAATTACCAATATGACAGCAAATTTAGAAGCAGACTTTGAAAAAGCAGTGGCTGATTTTATTACCGCTAAGCAATTGTTAGAAGATATGGCTGGATTTGTTTTTGGATTAACAGATTAAAATTAAGGAGATGACTATAGTTGATTTTGTGAGATTAATTTTAAAGCACTTAGTATTATTAATACTAGTTCCAGTAATGCTTGCTTCTTTGGTTATTGTACTTACAATGAATCCATCTTTTGAATATTCTTCAGAAACTCTTTTATATACAGGTCTTGCTACTGGTTCGACCATAGAAATGGATAAAACTTTTAACTATCAAGCTACTAATACTGCGTTTGATAATTTAATTAATATCATAAACTCTAGAGAAACCCAAGAAGAGGTGGCTATTAGATTATTAGCCCAACATTTAATGTTGCCAGAGGCAAATTATAAATTTATATCTCAAGAACACTTTGACGAGCTACAAAAGAAAATTCCAAAAGAATTATACAAATATATTGCAACAGGGAATAACACAAAAAGTAATTCTTTAGAAGAAAATAATTATGATTATACCCCATTTCCTGACGGAATAGATAAAAATAATTATGAGAAGACAGTTTTAAATTTAACTACTTTAATGAAAAGTAGTAGTGATAATTTTGTTTATGAATTACTAAATTATGATGAAGATAAACATTATTCTCTTAAAGCAATTTCTTCTATTAAAGCGCAAAGAATAAACAGTAGCGATTTAATTAAATTAAGTTATACAGTTAATGACCCTGGTATTTGTCAACAAACACTTGCTATTTATAATCAAGTTTGTATTGTTAATTATAAAAGTATAAAAGAAAACAGATCTGATGCTGTTGTTAAATATTTTGAAAATGAATTAAGAAAAGCCAGAGAGAGTTTACAAGAAGCAGAAGATAGATTGTTAGAATTTAGCAAAAGCTCTAATATCATAAATTACTACGAGCAGAGTAAAGCTGTTGCAGTGGTTAAGGAAGATATGTTGGTAAATTATAAGAAAATTACTGCAGAATTAGCCGGAGTGCAAGCAGGTACCAAAAAATTAGAAGAAAAACTTAGAATACAAGAAGTTATTCAAGAAAAGAGTAATAATATTCTCAATAAAAAGAAAGAGTTAGGAAATTTAAATTTTAAAATTGCATTAATACAGGCCGAAATAGATTCTAATAATCAAAACTCTGATATTTTAAAAATGGAGACTTTAAAAAGTCAAAGTGAATTTTTAATTGATGAAATTAAAAAAAGTGTCGATCAATTATACACTTATCAAAACTCAATTGATGGCTTACCAGTTAACAAGGTACTTCCAGATTGGATGAATAATGTTGTAGAATCAGAGAAATTAAAAGCACAGATTAGGGTAATTAACAGTCAGAATAATGACTTTCAAGAAGTATATGCAGAATATGCGCCCGCAGGAGCCCATATGAAAAGGCTTGAAAGAGAAATTTCTGTTGCAGAACAAGGGTATTTAGAAATTCTTCATGGATTAAATTTGGCGAAATTAAAATTACAAGACAGTGAATTATCAGCTAATTTAAAAACTATTGATACGCCATACTTTCCTTTATCTCCAAACCCTACAAAAAGAGCTGTTTTAATTATTGCGGCTGCATTTTTAGGGGGTATAATAACATTGGCAATTATTTTTGTGATGGAGTATTTTGATGATACTCTTAGAAATTCTAATAGTGCGACCAAGAAAACAGGCTTTACATCCTTAGGAATGATTCCTAAAATAATGCTAGATCCTAATGGGATAGATTTACGATTTATTCAAGAAAGAATAACAGAGATTATTACACAAAATATATTACAATATTTTGGAGAGAAAAAGACCAATCAAAAACCAAAAACGATTATTATATTTAGTAATCAAAAATTAGAGGGTAAAACAGTTATAGCAGGAAATATTGCCAAAACATTAAAAAGGGAGGGGAAAAAAATATTGATGCTGAACTATAATGAAAAACAACAACCAATTATTCAGAAACGAAACTCACCACTTTTAAATAAAATTTTACGCTATCCAGATTCTCGTATAGATGTAGATAACCCTTTTTTAGCAAATGTATCCTCGTATCTTAATCCATCAGAATACAGAGTTTACAGTCTTGATAACCAATTCTATGATGCAAAAAGTTATACAGATATTTTAGAATCAAATAATATTTCACTAAATTATACTCCAGATTTTGTAATTATAGAATTACCAGCTTTAATATATAATAATTATCCTGCCTCATTGATTATTAATGCTGATTTAAATATTTTGGTATGTAGATCAAATAGAGTTTGGTCAGATTCAGATGAGTCTGCAATTCTTAATTTAAGAGAAACTTGTGGGGCAAAACTTAATATAATTGTAAACGGTGTTGGTATAAATGAGATTGAATCTGTTCTAGGAGATTTACCAAAAAAACGTTCCAAGTTTAGAGAAAAAATAAAAGCTATATTTAAATTTCAGTTTTTCTCAAAAGATAAAATTTAAAGAATGAAAATGCTTAAAAAAATAGTTAAAGAGGATAATTTTCTGTCATTAACAGGAAACCTAGTTATTGCATTTTTAGGTATAAGTGGTTTTGCCTTGCTGGCCAGAAGTTTATCATTAGATGTTTTTGGCGAATGGGTATTATTCATAACGGGGGGGTCTTTTGTAGAAATGTTTCGATTTGGTATTACTAATACTGGTTTAATTCGTTTTTTATCTGGTGCAGATGATCAATCTAGAACTAAATTAATAGGCTCAAATGCCTTAATAGGTTTAGGAGCAACTATTTTAATAGCAGTAATTTTAGTATTTTGCTATACTTTTTTTAATGAAGCGATAAGTAATTCTGGATATAATTTATTCTTTAAATGGTATCCATTATTAGCTTTTTTAAATTTACCATGGAATAATGCACTTGTTGTATTACAAGCAGACAGAAAATATGATAAAATTTTAATCATCAAATCAATAAATAGTGGTCTCTTTTTTTTAGTGATTGTAGTAAATTTCTTTTTTATTGAATTGCAGTTGAATGAACTAGTAATTGCTTTAGTTATTATAAATGCATTTACCTCACTTATCACGATAGTTCTAGGTTGGGATGGCACAAAATTAATTACAAAAGCGACTAGAGAAACCAATAAAATATTACTAGATTTTGGAAAATATACTACTTTTACCTTAATTGGTACTAACTTGTTAAGAAGTGCAGATACTTTAATAATAAGCTTAAGTCCAATGGGGAATGCCGCTGTCGCACTTTACAGTATCCCTTTAAAATTAACCGAATTGCAACAAATTCCTTTACGTAGTTTTGTGGCTACCGCTTTTCCAAAAATGTCTAAAGCTAGTGTTCAAGGAAAAGTTCAAGAAGTAAAAGATTTATTTTACACGTATTCAGGAGCACTTACTTATTTATTTGTACTAATGAGTTTGTTCACTTTTGTTTTTGCTGAGTTTTTAGTTTTAATTCTTTCTGGAGAGCAATATTTAGTAGTTGATCCAGTTACAGGATTTAATGTTGTAGATATTGTTCGTGTGTTTTCTTTATATGGCCTTTTATTACCAATAGATAGAATGACTGGTATTGGGTTAGATAGTGTAAATAAACCTAATATAAATGCCGTAAAAGTATTTGTTATGGTAGCGGCTAATGTGATAGGAGATTTTATAGCTATTTTTATCTTTAAATCGTTAATTCTAGTAGCAGTTGCATCTATTGCATTTACCTTAATTGGTATTTGGATGGGTATGTATTTTTTAAATAAAGAATTGACGTTGTCTTACAAAGAAATTTTTTCAAGTGGAATTACGTTCTACAAAAACCTTTTAAATAAAGTAACTAATAACCGTTTTGCATAATCATTTAAAATAAATAAATTGAATTCAAATAATACAAATCCTTTTGATAAAATGTCTGGTTCTGCCAATTTGGTAAATCCAAAGGGGATTTTATTCTTATTTGTAGGATTCTTATTTGTTGGATTGATATTGGCAAAATTACAAGTGGCAGGGGTAGGTCTTTTATTTGCACTTATTTTTGGATCCGTTTATTTTTTTCTTCTATTTAAGAATCCTACAATTGGTTTTTATACTGCTATAGGTCTTAATTTTGTAATATTAGGAATAGGACGCTATGTTCAAGGTCTACCGCTGGGTTTTGCGATAGATGGTATAATGGTTATAACTTTTTTAGCAATCATTTTTTCTAGATTTAGAGAAAGGGTAGATTGGTCTCCAGCAAATAAAGATATTACAATTTTGGCAGCTATTTGGTTGGGATATTGCATATTTCAATTGGTAAATCCAGAAGCAAGAATGATAGAACCATGGATTGCTGGTAGAGGTATAGGTTTCTATTTCTTTTTCTTTGTTATTCTTACTTTTATGCTTATTGATACTAATAAAAAGTTAGATACATTTTTATACGTTTGGGGAGCATTTTCTTTACTTGCAACTTTTAAAGGAACGATTCAGATGATTTTTGGAGTGGATTATGCAGAGCAAGCTTGGTTAGATAATGGAGGTGCAGAAACGCATATATTATTTGGAAAATTAAGAGTTTTTTCATTTTTTAGTGATGCTGGGCAATTTGGTGGAAATCAGGGTTATGCTGGCGTTGTCTTTATAATATATTCTATGGCTAAAAAAGGAATTACTAAAATTCTCTTTCTTACAGTTGGTATATTAGGCCTATACGGTATGATGATTTCTGGAACAAGAGGTTCTATAGCAGTTCCTTTTGCCGGCTTTATGACGTTCTTTGTTCTAAGAAAAAATGTTAAAGTACTTAGCGTAGGCGTCATCTTTGTAGCTATTATTTTTGTGTTTTTTAAATATACATTGATTGCTAACGGCAACGATCAAGTAAGAAGAATGCGAAGTGCTTTTGATCCAAACGAACCTTCTTTAAAAGTAAGGCTTGATAATCAAAAAATATTGAAAGGATATTTAGCTTCTAGACCTTTTGGAGGTGGTATTGGTCATGCTGGTGATAAGGCACAGCGCTTTTTACCACACGCGTTTCTGTCTAATGTAGCTACAGATAGTTGGTATGTTCTAATATGGGCAGAATTAGGTATTATTGGCTTAACAATTCATTTATTTGTTTTATTTTATGTGATCGGAAAAGCTTCTTTTAAAGTAATGTTTGTAATTCGAGATCCTATAACAAAATTTAAAATGAGTGCCCTAATTTCAGGAATGGCAGGCGTTATGATGGCTTCTTATGGAAATGCAATATTAGGCGGTATGCCAACAGCTTTATTAATTTATGCCTCTATGGCAATCATGTCAAATCCAGAAATTTTTGAAGAGCCTCAAAATGAGAATCAAACAGCATTAATTACAGCATAAAATAGTAACTAGAAGATTTAAAACAGTTTTAAAAATACAATAACAATCATATAAACCCCTAAATAAAGATCACCATGAATTACAGAAATATAAAAGATTTAAACAATGTAATACTTCAAAGATTAAGTATTATTCCTAGAGATTTTGATTTAATTGTGGGTGTTCCAAGAAGTGGTATGTTACCTGCTAATTTATTATCACTTTATCTTAACAGACCTTATACTGATATTGATTCATTTTTAAACGGCCATATCTATAAAGCAGGAGCAAGAAGTCAGTTTTTTGTATCAGATGGCACTCATAAAAAAGTTTTAGTCGTAGAAGATAGTATTGCATCTGGCTCTGCAATGATAGAAGTTAAAGAAAGTTTAAAACATCTTGAAGATAAATTTGATCTTAAATATTGCGCTATTTATGTAGTTCCTGGTAAAGAAAAAATGGTAGATTATTTCTTTGAATTAGTTCCGTTACCAAGATATTTTCAATGGAATATACTAAACCATACAACTTTAGAAAAAGCTTGTTTTGATATTGATGGTGTGTTATGTGCAGATCCTTTACCAGAGCAAAATGATGATGGCGAAAAGTATATAGATTTTATTTTAAATGCACCACCATTATTTATTCCTGGTAGTAAAATAGGAACGATTGTAACGTCTAGACTAGAGAAATATAGAAAAGAAACTGTAATATGGCTAGAAGCTAACAATATTAAATACAATGATTTAGTAATGCTAGATTTGCCAGACATGGCAGCTAGACAAAAAGCAAATAATCATGGAGGTCATAAAGCAAAAGCATATATGTCTAAACCGTATGTTTTATTTATTGAAAGCGAATTAAATCAAGCAATTGAAATTAATAGAATATCAAAAAAACCTGTTTTATGTACCGCAAATTTTGAAATGATTTTTGAAGCAGAATCATTTATGTACAATCTAAAAAGTGGAAAACATCTTCCATTTTTAAGAGAATTTGCTTTAAAAGTAAGAAATAAATTAAGGAGTTTTAAATAGTGCTTTAATCAATATTAAGCTTAAATTTTATTAATTTCAACTATTTATTATGTTACTACTTAATATCATACAAATCATTTTACTAACCCTTTTGGGTTTGGCAACGCTGTATATTTTTGTGTTTTCAATAGCAAGTCTTTTTTACAAACAGAAAACATATGCTGATAACGGGAATATGAAAACAATAGCTGTTCTTGTTCCAGGTTATAAAGAAGATCAAGTTATTATCGAAGTTGCAAAGTTAGCTTTAAAACAAGATTACGATTCAACTCTTTTTGATGTAGTTATTATTGCCGATTCTTTTAAAGAGGAAACTTTAGCAGCTTTAAAATTGTTGCCCATAAAATTAATTGAAGTAAGTTTTGATAAAAGTACAAAATCTAAAGCTTTAAATAAGGCGATGGCAACTTTAGATAGAGCGTATGATATTGCAGTAGTTTTAGATGCAGATAATGTAATGGCATCCGATTTTTTAAAGAAAATAAATGCAGTTTTTGAACATGATTTTATTGCAGTTCAGGGGCATAGAACCGCTAAAAACACAAACAATTCTTGGGCAATTTTAGATGCAATTAGTGAGGAAATCAATAATAATATATTTAGAAAAGGGCACAGAGTTTTAGGGCTTTCATCTGCTATTATTGGTTCTGGTATGGCGTTTAGATACAATTATTTTAAAAACTTGATGTCTACAGTTACAGCGATAGGAGGTTTTGATAAGGAGATTGAGCTTAAGATGTTAAAAGAAGGTCGTAAAATTGTTTATTTGGATGATGCTATCGTTTTTGATGAAAAAATTCAAAAATCAGAAGTGTTTGGTAATCAGCGTCGTAGATGGTTGTCTGCGCAATTTCATTATTTTAGAAAAGATTTTTTAAACGCATTAAAAGATTTAATTCTCAAAGGAAATGTAGATTATTTTGATAAAGCAATACAATTTATACAACCACCTAGAATATTATTATTAGGATCTGTAATTATCTTTAGTGCAGGTTTTATTTTATTAAATTATGTATTAGAAAACGAAGTTCAGTATTCTAAGTACTGGTTAATTGTTGCCATTGCATGTATTTTTTCATTTATTTTTTCTGTACCACGATCATTTTATAATTTAAAAACATTAGGCGCTTTGGTTAGTTTACCAAAAGGGATGTTTATGATGCTGCTATCATTACTAAAAATAAAAGGAGCAAATAAAACATTTATTCATACACAACACACATCAAACACAGAAGAAATAAGTTCGAAATAATTAGTTATAACCCCCCTAAATAAAAATTAATGAAGAACAATAAGCTACAAAAATTAGAAGCCATTCGTGGGTTTTCTGCATTATATGTAGTGTTTTTTCACATGCTACCTCAAAAAATATATTTTTTAGGTATTAATGTGGGTTTTCTTTTTCGTTTTGGCCAAGAAGCAGTAATTATGTTTTTTATATTAAGTGGTTTTGTTATAAAACACTCCTGGGAAACATCAGAAAATAAAAGATTTAAACATTACTTTTTTAAACGTTTTATAAGAATTTATATTCCACTATTCTTTATTTTTATATTAGCTTATTGCGCAAAAAGTTATACAGAAGGAGGTTTAGCAAATCCGAATTGGACAACACTTTTAGGAAATATCTTTATGCTACAAGATGTAATTTCTTTAAAACCAAATGTAATTATTGAAACTTATATGGGTAACAGTGTACTTTGGTCACTGTCTTATGAGTGGTGGTTTTATATGTTATTTATTCTTTTTTTAAAAAATATACCAGCATCAAAATTAAATGTTTGGATTAATATATGTACTATAACTGCGGCCGTATCTTATCTTATTTATCCGTTTTTTATTAATAGAATTGTAATGTTTTTTGCTATTTTTTGGATTGGTGTTAGATTAGCAGAAACGTATTTAAAAGGAGAGGTTTACACATTTAATTCTATTAAAAAGTATAGTTATGTTTTATTGCTAATTATAGCACTTTTGGCAATCAACCTTTATCTAAACTTTGAGTACACAAAAACATATGATTATCCTTTAGTAGCATATCCGTTTGTGGCGTTAAGAAATTTTGTTTTTGCGTTTCTGGCTATGTATAGCGGTATTGTTTGGAACAAATTAAATTGGTTTGGATTCGATAAAGTTTTCGGTGTTTTTAAGCATCTAGCTCCTTTTTCTTATGTAATTTATATTTCGCATCATTATTTAGTTACAAAAGCAACATATTTAAAATTTATAGATAATAAAATAATTGAATACACAATATATGTTCTAGTAATGTTACTTTTTTCCTATCTTATAGAGGTAGTTATTTATGGTAAAATTAAAAAACAAATTATTAGTTATTTCTCAATTAACTATTAAAATAACGAATTATGAAAATAGGTATAGAAGGACAAAGACTTTTTAGAAAAAAGAAACATGGTATGGATATGGTTGCCTTGGAACTTATTAAAAACCTTCAAATCATAGACAAAAAAAACGAATATTTCATCTTTGTAAAACCAGATGAAGATAGTTCTGTGCTTCAAGAAACATCAAATTTTAAAATTATAGAATTAAATGGCGGTTCTTATCCAGTTTGGGAGCAAATAGCATTGCCAAAAGCGGCAAAAGAATATGGCTGCGATATTTTACATTGCACAAGCAATACTGCACCATTTTTTACAGACATTCCTTTAATTACTATTTTACATGATATTATTTATATGGAAAGTAGTTATTTAAAAATACTAAAAAGTAGTGCGAGTTCTTATCAAAAATTTGGAAATATCTATCGAAAATTAGTAGTACCTCGTGTTGTAAAAAAGAGCAAAAAAGTAATTACTGTATCTCACTTTGAGAAGAATAGAATTGGAGAATTTTTTGGGATTAAAGGCGACAATAAATTGGATGCAATTTATAATGGCGTAAGCGAACACTTTAAACCTGTTACAAATACTGATGAGCTAAAACGAGTTAAAGAAAAATATAATTTACCTGAATACTATTTCTTTTTCTTAGGAAATACAGATCCTAAAAAAAACACAAAAGGAACTTTAAAGGCATTTTCAGATTTTTTAAAACAAACAGGATCAAATCACAAATTGGTGATGTTAGATTATGATAAAATAGAACTGAATAAACTTTTAGTTGAAATTAACGACACAAATCTTATGAATAATATCGTTTTAACGGGCTATGTTATAAATACAGATTTACCTGCTATTTACGCACAATGTGATGTCTTTTTATATCCATCATTGAGAGAAAGTTTCGGAATTCCGATGTTAGAGGCCATGTCTTGTAATGTGCCTGTTATTACGTCAAATACCTCGTCGATGCCAGAAGTTTCTGGTGATGCAGCGCATATTGTTGATCCTTTTAAATCAGAAGAAATTACAGAGGGAATCATTAAAATATTAAATGATGATGCGTATAGAAAATTACTTTGCCAAAAAGGTTTAGAACGCAGTAAACAGTTTTCTTGGCATAATATGGCAAAAGAGTATTTAAAACAGTATGAATTAATTCATTTAGAAAACTCAAAAAAATAACAGATCATGATAAAAGGCAAAGACATAATTGTAGTTGGCATTCAAGCTTGGGATATTGAAATTGGTAGTAATTGTAAAAATATTGCTTTAGAGTTTTCTAAAAATAACCGTGTTATTTATGTAAATCCGCCAATGGTAAGAGCTGTTATGCGAGACCAAAAGCATAAAGAAACCATTCAAAAAAGAATCAGAATTAAAAATGGAGAGGAAGATAGTTTAGTTGAAATTGGTCCAAATCTTTGGAATTTATATCCAAAAACC
>JANQTQ010000193.1:21559-37258 GCA_030731625.1 Polaribacter sp.
CTTATTGGCAAAAACATGGCGAACGCATAGAACCACAAGTTGTTAAAAATGCAGATGTAGTTTTAACAAATTCTATGTTTTTCGAAGAATTTTGTAGACAATACAATCCGCATAGTTATATGGTTGGTCAAGGATGCGATGTGTCTTTGTTTAATGATGAAGATGGTAGTATTAAAACTTCAGATGAGTTTAAAGATATTCCTTCTCCTGTTTTTGGTTATGTTGGGTCTTTAACAACCTTGCGTTTAGATATTGAATTGTTAGAGTTTGTTGCAGATAAAAAGAAAGATTGGAGTATTGTTTTAGTAGGACCAGAAGATGAGGTCTTTAAAGCATCAAACTTGCATAATTTGCCAAACGTATATTTCTTAGGTAGTAAAAATGCTGCAGATCTTCCTAATTATGTTAAAGGATTTGATGTAACAACAAATCCGCAGTTAAAAAATAATTTAACGATAGGTAATTATCCTAGAAAAATAGATGAGTATTTGGCAATGGGGAAACCTATTGTAGCTACAAATACAAAAACCATGGAGATGTTTAAAGAGCATGTATATTTAGCGGATACTAAAGAAGATTATGTTACTTTAATTGATAAAGCAATGGCAGAAAATACGAGTGATCGTATTAAAAACAGAATAGAATATGCTAAAAGCCATACTTGGACGAATAATGTGAAGGCTATTTATGATTCTATCTTAAAAGCTACTAAAAATAACATATAATGGGACTAAAAGAAAAAATAAAATCGAACGAAAAATTAAAAAAATTAGTTCATTGGTCAATTTTAATTCCAAAACAGACAAGACCTAGATTATGGATTAAATGGTTTATAAATCCGTTTTATCATAAAAAAGGAAAAGGTGCTATTGTAAGACCTAGAACCAGAATGGATGTTGTACCATGGAATAAATTTGAACTTGGTGAAGATTCTACCATCGAAGATTTTTCTGCAATTAACAACGGTGTTGGTCCTGTAATTATTGGCGATAGAACAAAAATAGGATTAAGTAATACCATAATTGGCCCAGTTACAGTTGGTAATGATATTCGTTTGGCACAAAACATAACACTGTCTGGTTTAAATCATAATTATGAAGATGTGAGTCGCCCAATCCATGTTCAAGGAGTTTCTACGTCGCCAATAGTTATTGAAGATGGTACTTGGATTGGAGCAAACGTGGTTGTTTTGGCGGGTGTAACAATTGGTAAAAATTGTGTAATTGCTGCAGGAAGTATCGTTACTAAAAATGTGCCTTCTTTTTCGGTTGCTGTTGGAAATCCTGCAAGAGTACTAAAAAAATATAATCACGAAACCCAAGTTTGGGAAAAAGCATAAATAATATGGAAACTTTAAAAATTTTATTTTGGATATTATTATTTATAATCGTTTACACATACGTTGGTTATGGGGTTTTGTTATTCATCATTATTAAAATAAGACGATTTTTTAAGATCGGAAAAAAGGTAGAAATAGATCCTACGTACGAACCAGAAGTAACCTTATTTATTGCAGCTTATAATGAAAAAGATTATGTGGCAGCTAAAATGAAAAACACATTATCACTCGAATATCCAAAGGAAAAAATAAATATTATTTGGGTTACTGATGGTTCTGATGATGGTACGCCAGATTTATTACAAGGCTATCCAAATACAACTGTACATCATTTAGATGCAAGAAATGGTAAGATTGGCGCAATGAATAGAGGAATGGAGTTTGTGAAAACGCCAATTGTTATTTTTAGTGATGCAAATACCAATCTTGGTAAAGAATCGATAAGACGGATTGTTAATTTATTTGGAAATCCTAAAGTTGGTTGTGTTTCTGGTGAAAAACGAATTATTGATAAAGAAAGTGATGTAGCTTCTGGTGCTGGTGAAGGAATGTACTGGAAATATGAATCTGCGCTAAAAAAATGGGATGCCGAATTGTACTCTGTTGTTGGTGCTGCAGGAGAATTATTTGCTATTAGAACAAAATTATACAGACATGTAGAAAAAGATACTTTATTAGATGATTTTATGATTTCTTTACGCGTAGCTCAAGATGGTTATACAATTCAATATGATCCTGAAGCGTATGCTATAGAAACTGCTTCTGCAAATGTAAAAGAGGAATTAAAGCGTAAAGTAAGAATTTCTGCAGGCGGTATTCAATCTATTGTAAGATTAAGATCGCTATTGAATATTTTTAAATACGGAACGTTGTCTTTTCAGTATATTTCTCATCGAGTTTTACGTTGGAGTTTAACACCTTTATGTTTGGTGTTGTTAATTCCTGTGTTAACTATTCTTGCTGCAAATGATGGTTTTTTATCTTTTAGTTTATATGCTATCATTTTTTGGTTACAATTATTGTTTTATGCCGCTGCTTTATTAGGATGGTTTTTAGAGAATAGAGAAACGAGAGTTAAAATTCTATTTATACCGTATTACTTTTTTATCATGAATTTATCAGTAGTTTTAGGGTTTTTTCGTTATATGAAAAACTCACAATCTGTAAATTGGGAACGATCAAAAAGAGCTGTTTAATCAAAAAAATATCCTAGAAATATGAACCGAAGAAAAGCCATTGGAGGGATTTTAGCCTTTACCGGAATAGGTGTTGCATCATTTGCTGGCTATAATTTTTTTAGCGCAAACTCAAATGCAAATAGAGGTCAACTTAAAAATCACGAAAATTTAATTGCAGAATTGGTAGATGTGATCATTCCGCCTACAGATACACCAGGCGCAAAAGAAGCAAAAGTCCAAGAATATATTATCGATTTTATGGAATCCTGTTCATCCAATAAAGAATATAATAATTTTTATAATGGATTAAATGATTTGCAAGAATCTTGTGTAAGTGACTACGAAACTAATTTTGAAGCGTGTACAGCATCACAAAAAATAGAAGTGCTAGAAATTTTAAATGTCAATTCGGATGATGATAGTATTTTAGCAAAAATTGATAATAAAATAAGAGGACGTTCTTTTTTTAATATCCTAAAAACTTTAACAATTGAAGGGTATTGCACATCAGAAATAGGGGCAACACAACTATTAACCTATGTACCTGTTCCTGTTGTATATAATGCAATTACTACCGTAACACCCACTCAAAAAGCTTGGGCAACAAGATAAATAGACTATGAAAAATCAAACAGAAATAAATACTTTTGATGCTATTGTTGTAGGTTCTGGTATTAGTGGAGGTTGGGCCGCCAAAGAACTTACAGAAGGCGGATTAAAAACATTGGTATTAGAAAGAGGTAGAAATGTTGAGCATGTTATAGATTATACAACAGCGCTTAAAGCACCGTGGGAATTTAAACATAGAAGCCATTTAACAAAAGAAGAACTCGCCGAAAGACCAATACAAAGTAGTCATTGTGATGCCGGAGATAAACATTTTTATGTAAAGGATACAGAACATCCGTATATTCAAGAAAAACCCTTTAAATGGATAAGAGGCTATCAAGTTGGTGGTAGATCTTTAACCTGGGGGCGCCAAAGTTATCGATTCTCGGATTTAGATTTTGAAGCTAATAAAAAAGATGGTCATGGGGTTGATTGGCCTATTAGATATGCAGATTTAAAAGAATGGTATGATTATGTAGAAAAATATGTTGGAATAAGTGGAAGCTTAGAAGCATTACCACATTTACCTGATGGTGTTTTTCTACCAGCGATACCTATGAATGCCATTGAAAAGCATTTAAAAGAAAGTGTAAGTAAACAATATTCAGATCGTGTTATTATAAATGGTAGAGTAGCAAACTTAACGGAGGCTAAAGAAGGTAGAGGCCAATGTATGAACCGTAATTTATGCAGCAGAGGTTGCCCATTTTCGGGCTATTTTAGTAGTAATTCTTCTACACTTTTAGATGCATATGATAGCGGTAATTTAACGCTTAGAGAAAATTCAATTGTAAAAGAAGTGATCTATGATGAAGAAACCAAAAAAGCAGTTGGAGTTAAAATAATAGACACTATTACAAAAGAAGAAATAATCTTTTATGCAAAAATTATTTTCCTAAATGCATCTGCAATCGCAACTGCATCCATATTATTAAACTCTGTTTCTAAATCTTTCCCAAACGGATTAGGGAATTCTAGTTTACAAGTTGGTCATAATTTAATGGATCATGTGGTAAACGAAGGTACTTATGGAACTTTTGATGGATTGTTGGATAAGTATTACGAAGGCAGATCTCCTGGATTAATTTACATACCTAGATTCCAAAATTTAGATGACAAAACAGAAAATATTGATTTTGTTAGGGGATATGGAATTCAAGGAAAAGGAGAAAGAGAAAATTGGGAATCAAAACAAACAAAGGGATTCGGTGCTGTTTTAAAAGCGCAATTAGAAACACCTGGAAAATGGAAAATTTCTTTAGGTGGCCGTGGAGAAGTATTACCAAATTATGAAAATAAAATTTCTTTAGATCCTAAAAAGAAAGATCAGTGGGGATTACCGCTTGTAAAAGTGCATTTTGAATATGGTGAAAACGATTTGGCAATGATGGAACATATGACACAAACTAGCGAAGAAATTTTAGTTAAAGCAGGCTTTAAAAATGTTGGTAGTTATAGAAATAGTCCGCCTCCAGGATCTGCAGTACATGAAATGGGCACTGTTAGAATGGGTAATGACCCTAAAACGTCTGTGCTAAATAAATACAATCAGATGCACGATGTTAAAAATGTATTTATAACAGATGGAAGTTGCATGACGTCTTCTGGATGTCAAAATCCGTCATTAACGTATATGGCACTTACGGCAAGAGCTTGTCAATTTGCCATTAAACAATTTAAAACAAATCAGTTATGAAAAATTTAAAAAAAGTAGCCATCTTTCTTGGTTTGATATTTTTATCATTAGTGGCGTTTTATTTTATAAAACAACCTTCGTATTCAATAAAAACAGAAGGCACATTATATGTTGTTAATAAAGTAAGTAAAAGTGTTGTAGTTTTTGATTTGTTTGAAGGCAAGCAAATTAAAGAGCTACCAATTGAAATAGAACCACATGAAGCAACAACATTAACAAATCCAAATAGAGTAATTGTTACTAATTACGGAACACCAGATGAGGGAGGAAATAGTGTAACTGTTATTAATGCAGATACAAATACAATCGACAAAACAATATCAATTGGCAATAGTTTAAGACCACATGGTATTATTTCGTTGCCTCAAAATAAGGTTGCAGTAGTTACAGATACAGGTAATGATTTATCAATAGTTAATGTAGATAAAGGAGTTTTAGAAAAACAAATATCAACAGAACAAGACTTAAGTCATTTGTTAGTAAAACATCCTTTTAAACCAATTATTTATGTTGCAAATATAAATTCAGGTTCTGTAAGTGTTATTGATGTAGAACTCGATTCAGTTGTAAAAATTATTTCTTTTAAAACAAAAGCAGAAGGTATAGATATCACCAAAGATGGTTCTGAAATATGGGTAACAAATATTGAAGAAAATATTATTTCCGTTATAAATACAGAAACCTATAAAATTACAAATCGAATTGATACAGGAAAAGAGCCACTAAGATTAAAATTTTCAATTGATGGTAACTATTGTTTAGTTTCTAATTCAGGCGATGGAACTATTTCTGTTTATGATAGTAAAACAAAAAAACAAGTTACAAATATTAGTATTCCTGGTAAAAAGAATATTGTAGAAAAAGTGTTGTATCGTACTCCTCGTCCGGTTGGTATTTTAATGCATCCAAATGGATTATATGCTTTTGTATCTAATTTTACCGCAAGTAGAGTTGAAGTAATTGACATGCAGAATTTTACGATAGTTAGTAGTATTAAAGTAGGGAAAATGCCAGATGGGTTGGCATTTGTGAACTAGCTTTCTACTTATTGATTAAAGTAGAATTTTAAATTTATTTTTAAGAAACATATGAAGCGTAAAAAACTTAAAAAACGCATAAAACATGTAATTATATCATTAGGAATCGTTTTTCTAGTATTTCGTCTTATAGTTTTTGTTGTTAGATTGCCCTCTTATACGATACAAACAACTGGTAAGTTGTATGTTGTAAGCAAAGTAAGTAGAGAGGTTCAAGTTTTTGATTTGCAAACCGGCGAGGAAATAGCTGAAATTCCTATCAATATGCTTTCTCATGAAGCAGTTACAACCATAGATAAAAATAACGTTGTACTTACAAATTATGGTTCTATTAATGGTAATACTATTAAAGTTGTAAATACAAAATCTAATAGACTTAGAAAGACCGTAGTTTTAAAAGAAAATATTAGAGCAAATGGAATTGTAGCATATCCAGAACCAGATAAAGTTGCTGTTATTGATTACGTGCGTAATACTTTTTTTGTGCTTAATGTTAAAACCGATAGTATAGAAAAACATATAGAAACGAAACAAAAAAAGAGTCATCTTGTAGTTATGCATCCCCATAAACCAATAGCTTATGTAACCAATATTAACTCTGGTTCAATTAGCGTTATAGACCTAAATAAGAATCAGGTTGTAAAAATTATTTATTGCGGAATAGGAAGAAAAGGAATAGATATTACACCAGATGGTTCAGAAATATGGGTTACCAATACCAAAGAGAATACAATTAAAGTTATAAATACAGTTATGTGCGAAATTGTAGATACTTTAAGTACAGGAGATGAGCCGTTAAAACTTAAATTTTCTATAGATGGAAAGTATTGTTTAGTAGCCAATACTCTTGAGGGTACAGTTGCGGTTTATAACCAAGAATCTAAAAAGAAAATTAAAACGATTCATTTTCACGGTAAAACAAATAGAATTGAGAGAATATTATATCATACTCCTCGACCAGTAAATATTTTAATGCATCCAAATGGGTTATATGCTTTTATTTCTAATTCTAACGCTAATAAAGTTGAGGTAATTGACATGAAGACGTTTAAAATTGTTAGTACTATTGGTACAGGAAGGGTTCCAGATGCATTGGCATTTGTAGAATAGAAATCATTTAATCTTTAGTTAAGTTCCGTTAAGCTATAGTTAAAATGATATCATCTAACTTTAGTCTGTTAAGTTTTAAATTGATTATATTTTTTATAAAAATATTTTAGTTAAAGTTTATAATTAATTTGAAACCCCAATATTATGAAAAAGACAATAAGCAATTTATTTAAAATCAGTTTAAGTATCGTTTTACTCTATGGCTGTAACCTTTCTTCTCCAGAAGAGATTGTAGATATAAGTGAAACTTCTAATGTTTTGTCAATTCCTGCCGGATTTGATTTTAGCACACACCAAAAAGTAACGATCAATATTGTTGAAAATGCAGCTTATGCAAAATATGATGTGTATGCATATTCTGATGTATCTGTTAAAACTCCAACTGAATCTGAACTTGCAGGTAAATTAGTTTTTTCAGGTGTTCCAAGCAATGGAGTGTTAAAACAAACAATTAGCTTGCCTACTTATTATACTAAAGTATATATTCGTAGAAATGAAAATCAAAATATATCTGTTACAGCGAAAGATATTTTAAATCAAGAAGTAAATTTCAATTCAACTGAAGCTAAAAGTACAACCCAAACTACATCAAGTAAAAGTTCTGCTAATATAGATAGTGATGGAGACGGTGTTTTAGATCAATATGATGCTTATCCAAATGACCCAGAAAAAGCCTTTAATCTTTTTACCCCAAGTATAGAAGGAAGTGGTATTCTAGCTTTTGAAGATTTATGGCCATCAACTGGTGATTATGATTTTAATGATGTTGCTTTACGTTATCAGTCGGTGGTATATTTAAATGCTAATGGCTTTGCTGTTGGATTTGATTTTAAATATCAAATTATTTCAAATAGAGCCGGTAGTTATAATGGTATTGGATTTGAGATTGAAGGTATAGCTCCTTCTCAAATAGAAAGTGTTACTGAGCCTATTTTAACAATTGATTTCATAAAACTAAATCCAAATGGTACAGAAGCGGGGCAAGAAAATGCGGTTATTATTTTAACAGACGCCATTCGTAATACTAGAGTTGGAGCAGATTTTATTTTGAGAACCGTTTCAGTTAAATTTGTAGATCCTATAAGCACATCAGACTTAGGTGTTGCACCTTTTAATCCTTTTTTAATATCAAATTTATATTCAAATACTCAAGTTTTTGAGAAAGTACGAGATCATGAGGTTCACTTGCCAAATATGAAACCAACTAGCTTGGGGGTTTCACTTCGCGGAAAAGAGGATCCTGATGGAAGATATATCTCTCAAAGTGGCTACCCTTGGGCACTAAGTATAATTGAATATTCTGTAAGTATTGAAGATGTAATGCTAAGAGAAGCTGATACTACTAATGCAAATGAAAAAACTTATTTTACAGTGCCAAAGGACACGACATCGATAACAAGAGCGTATAATTTTTTCAAAACTTGGGCTGAATCTGGAGGTTCTGAGTATAAAAATTGGTATACGAATGGATCAGGTTTTAGAAACGAATCGTTATTACAATAATAGCTATTAGCAAATTAAATTATAAAGTATAAAAAAATTCCCTGAGGTGTTATCTCGGGGAATTCTTTTTTTAAGTTATCGAAAACTAGAATGTTATAATCAAAAAGAGCTTCAGAAAACATAGCTATCTCAAAGGGTGTGGATTAGAAATTAACTTTTTAATTCTAAAAAAGTCACTCTCCTTTTCTATTCCTAAATATTAAGCAGTAAAATTTAAGCTAATAAGCTCTAAATCAATTGACTTTGGTCGCCGCCTGTGAAAGCTTCAAAATTGTTCTTTTCATATTTTTCTTAAAACTTCCAATATTCTTTCGTAATTTGCGGTTGAGTTGTTCACTGTAAATCAATTGTATTTTAATTAGTTTACTGATTTTTAGTACTATGAACTACTTTTTCTTAAATTATATTACAACGGGTAAAAATTATATTTATACACACAAAACAATAATAAAGTAAAAATCACGTACTATAAATCTTTTCTTTAAAAACTGTAAACCTATTTTACCCCAACCCAAAACCCCAAAATAAAATATTTAATTATGAAAGGAATCATATTAGCAGGAGGATCTGGAACTAGATTGTATCCTTTAACAAAAGGTACTTCTAAACAGCTTCTTCCTATAAACGATAAACCAATGATTTATTATCCATTATCAGTTTTAATGTTAGCAGGAATTAGAGAAATATTAATCATTTCAACCCCCATTGATCTGCCTAGATTCGAACACTTATTGGGTGATGGAAGTGATATTGGAATGAAATTTTCGTATGAAGAACAACCTTCTCCAGATGGCTTAGCACAGGCTTTTATCATTGGAGAAAAATTTATAGGAAATGATGATGTGTGCTTGGTTCTTGGTGATAATATCTTTTACGGCTATGGATTTTCTAAAATTTTAGCAAATGCTGTACAAACAGTTAAAGAAACTAAAAAAGCTACAGTTTTTGGATATTATGTTAAAGATCCTGAACGCTATGGAGTTGTAGAATTTGATGCTACTGGTGATGCTTTAAGTATTGAAGAGAAACCTTTAAAACCCAAAAGTAATTTCGCGGTTGTTGGTTTGTATTTTTATCCAAATAGTGTTGTTGAAATTGCTAAGAATGTAAAACCTAGTCATCGAGGTGAATTAGAAATAACAACTGTAAATCAAGAATACCTTAATCAAGAAAATTTAAAAGTTGAACTAATGGGTAGAGGCTACGCATGGCTAGACACTGGAACTCATGAGAGTTTATTAGAAGCTTCTAATTACATACAAACTATAGAAAATAGACAAGGATTAAAAGTTGCTTGTCTAGAAGAAATAGCTTTTGTTAGGGGATATATTTCAAAAGATCAATTGCTGAAATTAGCAGAGCCTTTAAAAAAGAGTGGTTACGGACAATATTTAATAGAAAGAGCAAACGAAAAAAAGAGCTTATGAAATTTAGCAGAGCATTAATACCAGATGTAATTATTTGCGAACCTAATGTATTTGGTGATGATCGAGGTTATTTTGCGGAAACTTTTAGAAAAGATAAGTTGGAAGCGTTTTTAGGTTTTAAAATTAATTTTTGCCAGGATAATGAATCTAAATCTACTTACGGAGTTTTAAGAGGACTTCATTATCAATTACCACCCTTTGCACAGACAAAATTAGTAAGAGTACTAAAAGGCCGTGTTTTAGATGTTGCTGTTGATATTAGAAAGGGATCAAAAACTTTTGGACAGCATATTACGTTGGAGTTAACGGGCGAAAACAAAAAGCAAGTTCTGATTCCAAAAGGATTTGCACATGGATTTGTTGTATTAAGTGAAGAAGCTACATTTGCCTATAAAGTAGATAATTATTACAGCCCTGAATGTGACAGTGGAATTGCGTTTAACGATCCATTTTTAAATATTGATTGGAAATTACCAATGGAAGAAATGCAATTATCAGCAAAAGATACCCAACAACCTTTATTTAAAGATGCTAGATATTTTGAAAACTTAATAGCATTGTATGATTAATATATTAGTAACAGGTGCCAACGGGCAGTTAGGTTCTGAAATAAATGCATTGAAGCAAATTTACTCTGATTATAATTTTCACTTTACAGATTCTAAAGAATTAGATATTACGAACCATGAGGGTGTTGATCAGTTTATAAAAACTAATAAAATTTCAGTAATTATCAATTGTGCTGCCCATACAGCGGTTGATAAAGCCGAAAACGAGATCGAATTATCAACTAAATTGAATCATTTAGCTGTAGGAAATTTTGGAAATATAGCCAAGGTTAACAACATTAAATTAATCCATATTTCTACGGATTATGTTTTTGATGGTACTAATTACATACCTTATTCAGAAAAACAAAACACAAATCCTCAGAGTGTATATGGCAATACAAAATTAGCAGGAGAGCAAGCATTACAAAAAATTAATCCCAAAAATTCTATTATCATTCGTACTTCTTGGGTGTATTCTAGTTTTGGAAATAATTTTGTAAAAACAATGCTTCGTTTGGCAAAAGAGAGAAAAGAATTAGGTGTAATTGTAGATCAAATTGGCACACCTACGTATGCCAGAGATTTAGCAAAAGTAATTTTAGAAATTATTCCGAAAATCAACAATAAAAATGTAGAAGTATATCATTTTTCAAATAAAGGGATTTCGAGTTGGTATGATTTTGCGAAGGCTATTTTTGATATCAAAGAAATTAAGATCAAGCTAAATGCTATAGAAACATCACAATATCCAACTGCTGCAAAGAGACCTTTTTACAGCGTTTTGAATAAGAATAAAATAGAAAATACGTTTCAAATTGAAATCCCTAATTGGAGGGATTCTTTGAAAGAATGTTTACAAAAATTATAAAAAATTTCATCCTTAGCTCGTCAAAGGATTACTGTTATATTAAAAAAAAATAAAAATGGAGAAAAAAAATATTTTAGTAACCGGCGGAGCAGGATTTATAGGCTCTCACTTAGTGCGTCTTTTAGTTCATAAATATCCTCATTACAATATTGTAAATATGGATTTATTAACCTATGCGGGGAATTTAGCAAATTTAAAAGATATTGAAGAGATGCCAAATTACACATTTGTAAAATGTGATATTTGTGATTTTGAAAAAGTAAAGGAGATTTTTACAACCTACAAAATAGATAATGTTATTCACTTGGCAGCAGAATCTCATGTAGACCGCTCAATTTTAGATCCATTTTCATTTGCAAGAACCAATGTGATGGGAACTTTAAGTTTGTTACAGAATGCAAAGTTTGCTTGGGAAGGTAATTTTGAGGGTAAATTATTTTATCATGTTTCTACAGACGAAGTTTACGGTTCTCTAGGAGAAGAAGGCTTCTTTTTAGAAACTACAGCTTACGATCCACATTCGCCATATTCGGCATCTAAAGCATCTTCAGATCACTTTGTAAGGGCTTTTCATGATACTTATGGCTTGCCAACGGTTATTTCTAATTGTTCTAATAATTATGGCTCGTATCAATTTCCAGAAAAATTAATTCCATTATTTATCAATAATATATGTAATAATAAACCTTTACCGGTATATGGTAAAGGAGAAAATATTCGTGATTGGTTATTTGTAAATGATCATGCAAGTGCAATTGATGTTATTTTTTCTAAAGGAAAATTAGGAGATACTTATAATATTGGCGGTTTTAACGAATGGAAAAATATAGATTTGATTAAAGTATTAATAGAAACTACAGATCGATTATTAGGTAGACCAAAAGGTGCATCTGATAAATTAATTACTTTTGTAACCGACCGAGCAGGACATGATTTAAGGTATGCAATTGATGCTACAAAATTAAAAAATGAATTAGGATGGGAACCTTCTTTGCAATTTGAAGAAGGTATTGAAAAAACAGTAAAATGGTACTTAGAAAATAAAGAGTGGATGGAGAATATTACTTCAGGAGCATATGAAAAATATTATGCAGATATGTATGCGCAATAAATAGGTTGATAAAAACAGATCTCTCAAACAAATTTAAACGCTGTAAGAGAGCAGAAAGTGCTAAAACTCTTAGTAATTATATTAAAAACTCCCAAGTTAAATAGAAGGCTTGGGTTTTTTAGTATACAATATATTGCAAACACTTCTTTCTGTTTTATTTAATATAAAGGATACAATTGTCTAAATAATTCTGCTTTAATTTCTATACTCGTATATCAGCGGTAAAAACGTAGACTTTCTAAAACTTCCAATATTCTTTCGTAAAACGCATTTAAATGGCTTATTTTAAATGCTTTGATATTTAGATGGTCTGCTAATTTTTAGTTGAATGAGCAGTATTTAATATTAAATCATTACGTAATGTGTAAAAACTGTTTTTCTTTTAACCATAGTATTGGGCATTTAATCTACAGTTAATCCGAAAATCATCTAATTTTAGACCGTTTAATTTTTATCTCTTGTAAATTTGCTATGAATACATGGGCAATAGCTTAAAAATTTAAAAAACAAACGTTAATAATAAATAGTTTAAAATCCTTTGTCTGAAACAAACATTTTCGTAATTTAAGGGTTTAAAATATTTCAAAAAACCCCAAAACAATGAAAAATCCAATAATTAAATTTTTTAGTCTAAGTTTGACTCTACTATTCTTCTATGGCTGTAATTTTTCAGCACCAGAACCTATTGTGTCTATTGATGAAGATGACGATGCTAACGTATTATCAATTCCTGAAGGATTTGATTTTAGTACTTATCATGATGTAGTAATTAATATTACAGAAAATGATGCCTATGCCAAATACGATGTTTATGCTTATTCTGATGAATTATACGATGCAGGAATAGAAACTTTTGAAAATGAAGACGGAGAAATAGTTACAGAAACTCTTTTTAAATCTGGTATGTTAGATAATTTTGTTTTTTCTGGTGTTGTAAAAAATGGGGTGTTAAAACAAACTATTAATTTACCAAAATTCTACACTAAGGTTTACATCCGTAGAAATAAACAATTAAGTTATTCGGCGTCAATTAAAGATATTGTTAAGCAAAAAGTTGACTACAATTCTAATGAAGCTAAAAGTAATGTAAAGTCTAAATCAACTAATAATGTAACCGATTTTTTATACTGTGTAAACGGATCTGGTCAATTATTTCAAGTAGATCCTTTAACAGGTGCTCTTACAGATTTATCAAGCATGCCAATAGGTAGTTGGACTTGTGCAATTGATCAAGAAAATAAAATGTTATATTCAATTGGAAAAAGCAGTCCATATCCTTTAATGAAATATTCTATAGTAAATGATAGTTGGAGTACTGTTGCAAACTTAGGGATTGGAGGCCCTAGATTAGATTTTAATACAGCAGATGGCTTATTGTATTTTGCTAGTAATGATAAATTGTATACAATTAATCCTGCTACAGGAGCTAAATCAAGTCCAATAGATATTTTAGGTCTTCATAATACAGGTGGAGGTGATTTAGCATTTTCGGCAGATGGTACTTTGTTTATGTGTACTTTTTCTGGATTGTATAGATTAGAATTAAACGCTAACAACAAATATCAAAGTACAAGAATAAGCGCAGATAATCTACCATTTAGCCCAACGTCTATGACTTTTGATTCTAATCAAGAATTATGGTTAGCAGACAACTCTAGTAGTGCAGATTTAATTATAATGGATACAGAAACTGGAGGTTGGAAATACAAATATGGAGCAAGTGCAAATAATAATACAGGTTTTGGAAGAACAATAAACGATTTAACTACTTTTAGAGTATATGCAGATAATCCAGAAACTATAGATAGCGATGGAGATGGTATTTATGATCAAGACGATGCGTTTCCAGATGATGCAGAAGCAGCTTTTGAGTCTTTTACACCAAGTAAATACGGTAAAGGTACTATAGCATTTGAAGATTTATGGCCTTCTGCAGGAGATTATGATTTTAATGATGCTGCTTTAAGTTATCAAGCAATTGCAGTTTTAAATTCTGATAACATGGCAGTTAGATTAGAATTTATATGTAATATAAAAGCAAACGGGGCAGGTTACACAAATGGTATTGGATTTGAAATTGAAGGTTTAGCTCCTTCTAAAATTGAAAGTGTAACGGGTACTGTTTACACACAGAATTATATCAACCTAAACGCAAATGGCACAGAAGCAGGACAAGATAATGCGGTTATTATTTTAACAGATGATGTAGATAATATCTTAAAAGAAACTACCATTTCTATTAAATTTGTAAATCCAATTAGCACAACAGAATTAGGTGCTGTGCCTTTTAATCCTTTTATAATTGCTAACAAGGTAAGAACAAAAGAAATACACTTACCATATAAAAGTGTTACTAATTTAGGAATTAGTGGTATTGATATCGATGGTGTGAACAAAGATCCTGATGGAAACTTTATTTCAGATAAAGGGTTTCCTTGGGCAATAAGTATCATTCATGATTTTAAAGTGCCAAAAGAAAAAATAGATATTACTGATGCCTATAACTTTTTTAGCGCATGGGCAGAGTCTGGTGGAACTTCTTTTTTAGATTGGTATAAAGATAATCCAGGTAATAGAAACGAAGACAATATTGATAAATAGCGCTTAAATTGTTAAGTATAAAAAATCTTTTTTTTAAATCTTTAATTTAAAAACAGTATCATGAAAAAACCAATTTCCCCAGTTAGTTTACTAAGTAAGAATACAAGTAAATTACGATTATTACAAGTCTTTGCATTTGCAATTTTTATATTAGCTTCATGTGAAAATAAAATTACACAAGAGCCCATAGATCCTAGTGATGTAACTATGGATAACTTAGAAGCTTCTTCTACTTTTACTTGGCAAAATACCCAAGAAGCTAAAATAACAATTTATACAAAAGATACTAAAGACAATCCGGTTTCGAATGTAAAAGTTAGTATTTGGACAGATTTTGAAGATGAAGGTGGAGCTGAAATTATTAACGGAGTAACTAATAGCCAAGGAGAGTTTACAATTGATTACAATTTTGAATCTGATGTTAAAGAGGTTGTTTTAAAAACAAATTTTCTAGGTTTTGTACCTGAAGCAAAAGTGCCAATTGATAATGGTAATATTTACTTCACCTTTGGCGGAAGTAAAACAAGTCAAAAAAGACAAGAAGCTTTTAAAGAACCTTTTTACACAAAACTAGAAAACACTCTTAAAAATAAATGGAACGCTAATATAAATATCAATTATATTGGTACTTATAATTCAAATGGAGTTCCTAATTATTTAGAATCAGAA
>JANQTQ010000193.1:37358-39038 GCA_030731625.1 Polaribacter sp.
CAATTATATTGGTACTTATAATTCAAATGGAGTTCCTAATTATTTAGAATCAGAATCTGATTTTATAAGTGCAGAATTTTTGCAAGATGTGAACGCTGCCTTGCCAGAAAGTAGACCAGTGCCTACGTATCACCCTGAATATTTAGTGGGTGGAAATGAGCAAAATTTAGTTATTTTAGATGAAGCTGAAGTTTGGGTTACTTTTGTAGCAGAAGGAGCTGGTTACAGAAATGCGCTTGCATATTATACATATGATAGAGATTTTCCACCACAAACAACAGCAGATATAAAAGATTGTTATGTTATTTTTCCAAACGCATCACTGGCAGGTTCAGGTGGAGGTTTGTATTCTGGTGATAAAGTGTCTCTAGGAGTTTTTCAAAAGAATACAGTTATTGGGTGGATGTTATTGAGAAATGGTTGGAATGGATCAACTCAGAAAGCAACAGAAGGCCTTGGTTTGTTATATTCTAATTTAGAACTAAATCCAGAAAGTGATGTTAATTATCGTCAGCACTCGGTGTTACTTTTAGATGAAGAAAGAGATGTAATTTTAATTGGTTTTGAAGATTTAATACGACCAGGTGGAGATAATGATTTTAATGATGCTATTTTTTATGCAACTGCAAATCCTATAGAAAATGTAGAAATAGAAAATATACAAAAAGCAAATCCAGATCCTGTAGATACAGATAATGATGGCATCAATGATAGTTTTGATGATTATCCAACCGATCCAAAATTGGCTTTTAATAATTATTATACAAGTAGTAATTTGTTTGGTACCTTAGCTTTTGAAGACTTATGGCCGTCTAAAGGAGATTATGATTTTAATGATTTAGTAATTGATTATAATTTTAATAGAATTTCTAATGCGGCAAATAATGTAGTTACATTACAAGCTAAATTTATTGTAAGAGCAATTGGTGCTAGTTATAAAAATGGATTTGGATTTACCATTGAGGGTTTAAGTCCTTCTGCAATTGAATCTGTTTCTGGAACTAGTTATACAGAAGGATATATTAATACAAATGCAAACGGAACAGAAGCAGGGCAAAGCAATGCTACCATAATTGTTTTTGATAATGCATGGAACCACGGAGCTGCTAATACGAGACAAGATCAGGCGTATATTAAATCAGATACGATTACCGTAAATATAAATTTGAAAGATCCAATAGCATCTAACAGTTTTGGAATGGCTCCTTTTAATCCTTTTATCATAATTAATAAAGAAAGAGGTAAAGAGGTTCATTTAGCAAATTATGCTCCAACAGATTTAGTAGATACCTCGTATTTCGGCCAGTCTTTTGATGATACACAACCACTAATTGGTAAATACTACAAAACAAAATCAAACATACCTTGGGCATTAAATTTTCCAAGTAAATTTGAGTATCCGTACGAAAAAGAGAGCATAGATAAAACACATTTAAAATTTCTTGCTTGGGTATTATCAGATGGGGTAGATTATAAAAATTGGTACAAAAATGAGGATGGCTATAGAGACAGTAGCAATGTTTATAAAGAATAGTAATAAATAAACTATAATATTTCTAAAGAGGTCGCTACAAAGCGACCTCATTTTATTACCATCATATTTTTTTATGTAATAGTTTGTAATCTTTTTAGATTTATAATTTAGTAATTTTCTATTTAGTTTTATTTGCAATACAAAAT
>JANQTQ010000194.1 GCA_030731625.1 Polaribacter sp.
TAGAACTATCATAAGCTCTAAAATCAGAATAATTTCCAGGAAAATTTTCAACTTCGCCTTCGCCTCTAAATACAAACAATGCATCTACAATTTTATCCATAAAATATCTATCATGCGATACTACTAATAGGTTTCCAGGATAATCTAACAAGAAATTTTCTAAGACATTTAAGGTTACAACATCTAAATCGTTCGTTGGCTCATCTAAAATTAAAAAGTTAGGATTCTGAATTAAAACTGCACATAAGTACAAACGTTTTTGTTCTCCACCAGACAGTTTTTCAACAAAATCATATTGTTTCTTCTTATCAAACAAAAAGCGTTCTAAAAGCTGAGAAGCAGAAATTTTTCTTCCTTTTGTTAAAGGGATAAACTCTCCAAACTCTTTAACAACTTCAATTACTTTTTGGCCTTCTTTAATGTTAATTCCAGATTGTGTGTAATATCCAAATTTAACAGTTTCTCCAACAACAACTTTACCCGCATCAACTTCATTTTGTTGTGTAATAATATTTAAGAAAGACGATTTTCCTGTTCCGTTTTTACCAATAATTCCTATACGTTCTCCACGTTTAAAAACATAATCAAATCCGTCTAAAATCTTTTTATCGCCATAAGATTTAAACAATTTATGAAGCTCTAAAACTTTGCTTCCTAAACGTTCCATATTAATTTCTAACTGAACTTTATGGTCTAATCTTCGTTGACTCGCTTTTTCTTTTATCTGATAAAAATCATCTATTCTAGATTTCGATTTTGTAGTTCTCGCTTTTGGCTGTCTACGCATCCAATCTAATTCCTTTTTAAAAAGATTTTTTGCTTTATCAGTAGTAACTTGTTCAAGCTGAATTCTTTCTTCTCTTTTTTCTAAATAGTAAGAGTAATTTCCTTTGTATTTATAGATTTTACCTTCGTCTAATTCTAGAATTTCATTACAAACACGTTCTAAAAAATAACGGTCGTGCGTTACCATAAAAAGAGTAATTTTCTCTTTGGCAAAAAAGGATTCTAACCACTCAATCATTTCTAAATCTAAATGATTTGTTGGCTCATCTAAAATTAAAAAATCGGGTTTGCTAATTAAAACAATTGCTAAAGACAAACGCTTTTTTTGACCACCAGAAAGCGTAGATATTTTTAACGATAAATCATCTAATTTTAATTTAGATAAAATTTGCGTGTATTGCGTTTCAAAATCCCACGCATTATATTGTTCCATCAACTCAAAAGCTTTTTGATACGCTTCTGTGTCATCAAGATTTTTTAATGCTTTTTCGTATTTATTAATTACAGAAAGGATAATATTATCCGTAGCAAAAATGGTTTCTTCGATGGTTAAATCAGGATTTAATACATCATTTTGAGCCAAATACGCAATAGAAATATCTTTTCTAGTTACAATTTGCCCAGAATCGGGCACATCTAAACCTGCAATAATATTAAGAATTGATGTTTTCCCTGTTCCGTTTTTGGCAACAAAGGCAACTTTTTGGTCTTTATTTATTCCAAAAGAAATGTCTTGAAACAAAATACGTTCACCATAAGATTTAGAAATGTTTTCTACTGAAAGATAATTCACAAGTAATATTTTTTGCAAAGAAACAAAATCAACCGCTAATTTTAAGCTTTTAAAAAAATCATTTTACAAAGTGTTCTTTTATCCCAAAATAGTAGTGTTTTTGTTTTGAAACTATTTTAAAGGTCTGTTAATTAATAGTATCTTGCGTCTACTTAATTGAAATAAAAGTATATGAAAATTATAGTACCTATGGCGGGAATTGGGTCTCGTTTAAGACCTCACACACTAACAGTGCCAAAGCCTTTAACAGTTATTGCAGGGAAACCAATTGTACAACGTTTGGTAGAAGATATTGCTTCTGTAATTGATGAAAAGATAGATGAAATTGCATTTGTAATTGGTCCGGCTGCAAAAGGTTTTCCAGCTGATACAGAAGAAAAACTATTAAAAATAGCAAAAGAATTAGGTGCCAAAGGTTCTGTTTATGTACAGCATGAAGCTTTAGGAACTGCACATGCAATTTATATGGCAAAAGAATCCTTAAGCGGACCTTGTGTTGTGGCGTATGCAGATACGTTGTTTAAAGCCGATTTTACGTTGGATGTAAATGCGGATGGCGCTATTTGGGTAAGTAAAGTTGCTAACCCAAGTGCATTTGGAGTTGTAAAATTACAAGATGGTTTTATTACTGATTTTATAGAAAAACCAAAAGATTTTGTTTCTGATTTAGCAATTATTGGAATTTATTATTTTAAAAGCGGCGATAAATTATTAGAAGAAATTCAATATTTAATTGATAACGATTTAAAAGAAAACAATGAATATCAATTAACAAATGTTTTAGAATCTTTAAAACAACAAGGCGCTAAATTTATTCCAGGAACTGTAAGTGCTTGGATGGATTGTGGTAAAAAAGATCCAACTGTAGACACGAATAAACAAACCTTAGGTTTTGAATATGCAGCAGGAAATAATTTGGTTTCTTCGGATGTTGTTTTAAATAATTCAGAAATAATTCAACCTTGTTATGTTGGCAAAAATGTGGTTTTAACAGACGCTAAAATAGGACCTTATGTTTCTATTGGTGAAAATAGTGTGGTAGAGAATTCTACCATTGTAAATTCATTAATACAAACAAATGTGCATATTTCTAATGCAAATTTAAACAATGCAATGATTGGTAATTATGCAATTTACAACGCGCAATATTCATCTGTAAGTATTGGAGATTATACAGAATTAATCTAAGTGAATCAAAAAGAAAAGAAAATAGAAGTTCTTAAAGAGAGGCAATTTAACTATGTTAAATTGGCTCTTTTTTCGTTTTTTGTTTTCCTTTTTTCAATCGGTATAAAAGCACAAGATAGTATTCCTGAAAAAGAAGATATTGCAGAAGAATCCGAATTAAAGTTTCAGCAATTCTTTTTTAAAGCGTTATCAGAAAAATCCATTGGAAACTATCAAAAAGCAATTGAAAATTTAGAAAGTTGCAATCAAATTTTATCAAACGATATTGCTGTTTTCTTTGAATTTTCTAAAAATTATTTATCCTTAAATAATACCCTATTAGCAAGAGAATATATAGAAAGAGCTTTAGTAAAAGAACCTACTAATATTTGGATGCTTACACATTTGGTGCAAATTTATATAAAGGATAGGAATTTTGAAAAAGCTATTGATACACAAAAAAAATTAGTTGCTATTGATCCGAAGAAAAGAGAGTTCTTAGTGCGTTTATACGTTTCTAAGGGATTAATGAAAGAAGCAATTTATTTAATGAATACGCTAGATCAAGAAAAATCTTTACCAGCATATTTAAAAAGATTAAGAACAACTTTAGAGAGCAGGAAAGAATATACCACTAAAAATGAAGTTGTTGACGACGATTTAAATGAAGAAGAAACTTTGGAAGAAGATAATACTGTTAACCAAGAAGTTTTATCAACAGATATACATGTTTTAATAGAACAATTTAAGACAGATAAATCCTATAAAATTTTAGAAGATATTTTAAAAAAAGTTACCGAAAATCAAGATTTATTACAATTTAGTGAAGAAGGAATCGTGCTTTTTCCGGCACAGCCATTTGTGTATTTAATTCATGGAAAAGTATTAAATGATACCAAAAATTATAAAAAAGCGTTATCCATTTTAAAAGATGGTATTGATTTTGTTATTGACAATGAAATGGAAGCAGCTTTTTATTTAGAAATAGCAAAAGCTTATAAAAGTTTGGGCGATACTAAAGAAGAAATAAAATACCTGCAAAAAGCCAAGAACCTTAAAAATTAATAAATGAAGTTTTTAAAATATATAGTACTTTTATCGATTGTTTTAACTTCTTGTAAAGCAAATAAAAATATGATGGATGCCAATGCAATTGCAAAAGAAACTTCTGCCAAAAAAGTAGCTAAAAAGCATATTGCGGCTAATTTTGATAAAAAAACAGTAGATGCTAAATTAAAAGTAAATTTTAATAATGGTAAAATAAATCAAAGTTTAACGGTTAATTTACAAATTGATAAAGACAAAGCTATTTACTTAAAAGGCACCAAGTTTATCACTGTTTTTAAAGCAATGATAACACCAACAACGGTAAGTTATTATTCGCCTTTTGCAAAGAATTATTTTGAAGGAGATTTTTCTATGATTAAAGAATTATTAGGAGTTGAAATTAATTTTGAACAGTTACAAAATTTATTTTTAGGCCAATCTTTGTTAAACATAAAAGAAGAAAAACAAGATTTAAGAATTGAAAATAATCAATATATTTTATCGCCAGAAAAACAGGCAGAAATGTTCGATATTTTCTTCACAATTAATCCGGGTCATTTTAAGTTAGACGAACAATCTATTGTAAATGCAGATAAAGATTTACGACTAGATATTAAATATCCATCATATAGTATTATTAATAAAATTATTTTCCCATCAGAAATAAATATAAAAGCGAAGTCGGCAGATTCTCTTACAGATATAGATATCATCTATAAATCTGTAGAATTTGACACAAAATTAAATATGTCTTTTGATATTCCTAGTGGTTATAAACGTTTAGAATTTTAATGAATACACGTACCCTTATTGTCTTTTTCTTTTCAGTTTTTCTGATGAGTAGTGCTGTTTTTAGTCAAACTAAAAACGAGTTAGAATCTCAGCGTAATAAATATAAAACAATTATTGCACAATTAAATACGTTGCTTTTTAACGAAAAGAAAAAAGAAAAAAATGCATTAGAAGATTTAAGAGATCTAAAACTAAAAATTGATGCAAGAAATAAGTTAATTGCTACGATAAATCAAGAAGCACAATTATTATCAAGAGAGATTGTTGCAAATCAAAAGAAAATAAATAAACTCAATAAAAAGCTAACAGATTTAAAGGCAGATTATGGAGATATGATTTTTAAATCATATAGAAGTAAATCGCAACAAAGTAGAATGATGTTTATTTTGTCTTCGCAAAACTTTTACCAGGCATACAAGCGTTTAGAGTATATGAAACAATATACGTCGTTTAGAAAAAAACAAGGTGAGGAAATCATAGTGCAAACAACAATTATTGAAGGTTTAAAAGATTCGTTGCTTTATCAGAAAAAAGTAAAAGACACTTTAATTTTATCGGAATTAAATGAGAAAAAAGAAATTGAAAAAGATAAAGGTGAGCAAGAAGGCTTAATTTCAGAAATCAAGAAAAAAGAAAGTAAGTATAAAAAAGAACTGCAAGAAAACATAAAAGAAGATAAAAGGATTGCCGCTAAAATTGATAAAATTATAAAAGACGAAATTGAAAAAGCAAACAGATTGGCATTGGCAAATGCTAAAAAGAATGATGTTGTTAAAAATCCTATAGTTACCAAAGAAAGTGAGTTCTTTTTAACGCCAGAAGCGAAAGCATTGGCGGCAGAATTTGAGCAAAATAGAGGTAGATTGCCTTGGCCTGTTAGAGAAGGATTAGTGGTTAGAAAGTTTGGCGAGCAGCCACATCCAACTTTTCCAGGAATTTCTATAAACGGAACAGGTTTGCACATTGTTACCAGCAGAGATAGTAATGCTGAGGCTATTTTTAATGGAGAAGTAATGAATATTTTATTAGGTTCTGGAGGTACAAAAAATGTGTTAATTAGACATGGAAACTATATTTCTTCATATAATAATCTAGAAAATACTTACGTGCAAAAAGGAGATAGAATTGTTACAGGACAAAAAATAGGTAAAATTTTTACTGATAAAGTTACAGCTAAAACAACTTTAATTTTTGTGTTATTTAAAAATACAACACGTTTAAATCCGGCTTCTTGGATATTACCAAGGTAACTTATATCGTTAAAAGAATTCTTTTTTTGTGATTTATGTTGTAATTAAATAATAAAAATTAATTACACACTATTCAATAGATTTGTTTTATTGAATAAAAGTTGCTTTTAACTAAAGGTAATTTGGTTAAAATAATTGGTTGTTTTTAAAATTTATTCTTCTAGTTCTTGAGGATAATATTTAATGTTTTTTTGAAGAATAATTGAATTAGGTATTGTTATCAATTCATTTTCTGGATTTTTTAGCGTGATAAAAAAGGCACCAATATCGCTAATCTCTCCACTAATCTCATAATCTTTTTCTAAAATTGTAATTCGATCTCCAATTTTTACAGGATAGTTTACAAATAAAATAATTCCGGCTGTAATGTTTGATAATATAGACCATTGCGCAAAAAAAGCAATTCCTAAAATAGTTAGTAAAGAAGAAATATAAATTAATAGTTGTTCTTTATCAACACCCCAAATAAAAGCAATAACAACAATTACCAAAACATACATAAGTACGGTTATTACTTTGTTGGTTACAATAATTCGGGCTTGTTGAAAACCGAATTTTAATTGGATCTTTCCAAGAGATTTTGTAATTAATAAACGCAGAATAAAAGCCAGTACTAAAACAATAAGTGTTTCTATTATTTTAAAATGATTTAATATTTCCATCTCTTTATTTAATTAAATAATGACTTTAAAGCAGTTGCTTCATGTGGGGTAAGTTTGCCTGCTAATACTAAGCTTAGTTGTTTACGTCTTAATGCGCCTTCAAAACGCTCTATTTCTAAAGCTGTTTCTGGTATAACTTGCGGAACTACAACTGGTTTTCCGGTTTCGTCTACGGCTACAAAAGTGTAAATACCTTCGTTTACTTTTGTTCTATGGCCAGATTGTCTGTCTTCGATCCAAACATCTACATAAATTTCCATTGAAGATTTAAAAGCTCTAGAAACTTTAGCTTCTATATTAACAACACTACCAACGGGTATTGCTTTGTTAAAAGCAACATGGTTTACAGAAGCCGTAACTACAATTCTTCTAGAATGACGTCTAGCAGCAATACTGCAAGCTCTGTCCATTCTTGCTAATAATTCGCCTCCAAAAAGGTTGTCTAAATAATTGGTTTCACCAGGTAAAACTAAATCGGTAAGTATTGTTAATGAGTCTTTAGATGTTTTTGCCTCCATTTAAAAAATTTCTGCAAATATAGGTATAGACTATAAATAATGGGTACTATTTTTCCAATAACCAAGCGTCTGCAGAAATAGTTCTTTGAATTTTATACAAACTATTAATTGCATCATTTCTATCAGCAAAACTATTAAAAGAAACTTCGGTTAAACCCCATTTGTTTGTGCCAATAATTTTGGCATCGTATCCTAACTCTTTGAGTTGAGTTACTTTTTTCTCAGCATTTTCTATAATTTGAAAAGCACCAGCTACAATATGAAACGGTTTTTCGATTTCTTTAACAACATTTAATTCTATTGTTGGTAAAGGATTTGGAATTACAAAAGTAGCAGATTGTATTTTTTTCTCTATCGCTTTTTCTTGATTTGCTAAAATTGTTTGTTGCTTATTTTGTAAGTATGCATTGTTGCCAAAAAAACCTAGCGTTAATAAAATAGCAGCACTAGCAGCATATTTTATAAATGTAGGAATCCCTTTTTTATTTTCTGTAGCAGCAGTATGTACAGGTATTATAGGTTTTACTTGTTGTTTATATCTTTCAATAGAAGCAGATTCTACAGAAGATAAACCAAACGATGATGATAAATAATTAACATGTAAGTTTGGTTCAAAAATAATTTGCCCTCTTTCGTTTAATGTTAAAACACCAACAGCACCAATTTGTAAAGGATTAGTTTGGATGTCGTTTTTCCATTCTGCAACTACTCTGTCAATTGCATTAGAAGCTTCTTCAAAAGAAATATTTTCTGATGTAGCAATATAATTTGCTAGTAAACCGTCATTCTTTTTTAAATGACTGTTAAAAGTAATTTGTTTTTTAGGCGGATTAAAAGTACGAGTAGCCTCATCGATAGTTGCACCAATTTTGTTAGTTACAAAACCACCAAAATTTGGTATAATTATACAATTGTATCTATATAGTAAGTCGTTGATGTAGTTGGCTAAATTCATAGATACAAATATATAAGTTTTGACGTTTTGTAAAACTTAAATTCTACAAATTTTATCAACAATTATTTTATATCTTGGTACTCAAATTGTTAAATATTGAAAGAAGAAAAATTACTTGCAATTCTACGATTGCAAAAAAGCAAAGCTATTGGTGATATTTTAGCCAAAAAACTAATAGTACATATTGGTGATGTAGAACATATTTTTAAAGAAAAACCAACTACGTTATTGAAAATTAATGGAATAGGAGCGCATGCTATTAACCATTTATTTGATAAAAAAAACATAGAATCTGCAGAACAAGAACTCGCGTATATTCAAAAAAATAAAATAGCGTATTCGTATTTTTTAGACGCAGATTATCCTAAAAACCTTCAAAATTGTATCGATAGCCCGATTTTGTTTTTTAAAGATGGAAATATCAATTTGAATAATGACAAGATAATTTCTATTGTGGGTACAAGAAATATGAGTTCTTACGGACGCGATTTTTGCAATAAATTAATAGAAGATATTGCACAGTTCAATCCTATAATTGTAAGTGGTTTTGCCTACGGAGTAGATATTTGTGCTCACAAAGCTGCCGTAAAAAACAAGTTGCAAACTATTGCTGTTCTAGCACATGGTTTTGAGCAAATTTATCCAAAAGTGCATAAAAAATATATCAATCAAGTAAATGAAAATGGAGGTTTTTTAACCGAGTTTTGGCACGAAGAAGATCCGTTAAGAGAAAATTTTTTAAAAAGAAATAGAATCGTTGCGGGTATTTCTAAAGCAACCATTGTTATAGAAAGTGCAGACAAAGGCGGTTCTTTGGTTACGGCAGATATTGCAAATTCTTATAACAGAGATGTGTTTGCGTTGCCAGGAAGAGCTACAGATATTTATAGTAAAGGCTGTAATAATTTAATTAAAAATAACCAAGCAAGTTTGCTAACATCATCTCAAGATATCATTAAAATGCTCAATTGGGATCTATCAGAAAAACCTAAAAAAGCAATTCAACAACAACTATTTTTTGAGTTAAACGAAAATGAACAAAAAGTGTATGATTTATTGCACGAAAAAGGGCAACAATTAGTAGATGTCATTTCTTTAGAATGTAATATTCCTATTTTTCAACTTTCATCAATCTTATTACAAATGGAATTAAAAGGCATTACAAAACCATTACCTGGAAAGATGTTTGAAATCGCTTGATTATTATACTTATTTTTGTAAAATATCACTAGATAGAAATGGAAGAAAATCAAAAATTAATATCAAAAAGAAAACCAACTTTTCCTGTTAGTAAATTATTAGCGGCTTTTTTAAAAAAACATAATAGAAGTGCTGTAATTAATATATTATATAACGATTTACTTCGTTTTCAAGGTTCTGTAAATGTTTATGATAAAAATGATGAAGATACTCTTTGGGTAAGAACGTATTATTCTGAATGGGATAGAGCAGAAATTGATTTAAGTTTAAAGCAAATTTATACTATTCTTCATTCGGATGGAAATGCCAAAACCATTCCTTTTTTAAATATTGATGCCATTGATTTTTGTACGTTTGGGAACTCAAAGCCCTTTAGAATTAAAGTTAGAAATGTTTTAAATGATAACTTTACGTACTTTTATGTAAAACAAGCTGATGCTTCTCGGGTGTATGGTTTAGAATTAGAACATATTTTATCTCCTTATACCATGAACTATTTGGTATATAAAGATACGTTAATAGAAGAGCATATTTCTGGAATTCCCGGAGACGATTTTATTCAAAATACACTTCCAAATTGTACAGAATTAGAGAAATCTCAAATAGCGAAAGAATTTGTAAAATTTAAAGAAAGATGTTTTATCCGTCTTTTGGGCGATATGCGTTCCTATAATTATGTAATCACGCCAATTCACGATTTTGATAAAATTATTTATAAGATAAGAGCCATCGATTTTGACCAACAATCTTTTGAAGGAAACTTAAAAGTGTACAACTTACAGTTTATGAAAGAGAATTTTAAAATGGTAGAAATGGTCAATAAAAAATTGCAAAACAGTTCTATAAATCAATATAAAATTGAAGAGCGTTCATACATTGCTAAAAGAATGATAAGTTCGCCAGATAGAATTCAGCATATTGTTAGATGTATGAAACAAGATAGTATTTCTTTTCCGCATCATATAGAGCGTTTAAAACAAGATTTAATAGATTATGTTGGCGATGTTGAGTTTAAAAAATGTAAGAATATGGGCGAAATTTTAGAAACCATATTAATTTTTGTGAAACGTAATTATTTAGATATCAGTAATAAATAGTAAATTTATTTTTTAGAAGCTATTTCCAGCTTTCACTACTCGCTTTTTTTGTGAAAAACAAAAAAGAGCTCAAACAAACCGTTCAATCTGGGCTAGGCTTGTTTACCAGCTTTTGGTTATTTTTAAACTATTTTATTCAATTTCAAATGAAATGGGTAAAGTATAGTTAGTTTTTACAACATGATCTCTTTGTTTTCCAGGAATAAATTTTGGTAACTTTTTAAAGATTTTCTTAACTTCTTCCATTAATTTTGGATGTGGAGCTCTAACTTTAACATCGGTAGTGTTTCCATCTTTATCAATTGTAAATTGAGTAAAAATTTTATATTTTCCTTTTGATAGACCTAAATTTTGAGCTATTTTTCTATCAAAATTTTCTTCAATAATTTTTTTCATTCTAAACACAAAATCTTCCTTAGCTTTTGTGTTCGTTAATTTTTCAGATTCTTTAAATCTGGGAGGTTCATCAATAATAAAGCCCATTATTATTTCTTCAGTTTCTTCAATAAATTCAATTTCTCCTTCTATATTTACTTCTCCTACGGTTTCTATAGTTTCAATTACATCTCCTGTTGTTGTTAAACTTGTATTGTTAATTTCTTCCAATGATGGATTAATTACTGATATTCCGGTTGTAGTTGGTGGAGGCGGAACTTTGCGTTTTTGAATACAAGTTGTAGTTTCTTTTAATTTATTTGAAATAGAATCTTTAGAAGTAATTATTGAATCAATTTTTTCTTCCACTTTTTTAATGGTATCGACAATAATTACATCATGAATCTTCTGTTTTTTTCCATCAGAATAATTACAACTAAATAAAGTTGTTCCCATCACAAAAAACAACGCCAACACAAATATTTTTTGAAAAGATAATTGCTGATCAAAAGTTGTTTGCGGAATTTCAATTGTAATAGAATCTAGCTGTTTTCTATAAAAGTGTCCACAAACGCGTTGAGTTTTCTGATCAATTAAATAATTTTTAATTTCTTTTGTAGATTTTTTTGTGAAATCAATCACTGTTTTAGCGCAAGAACTACAAAATCTACCTTTTTCTCTAGGCGTCATTTCATTCCAGTTTTCATGGCAAGGTTTAGGAATTGTAATTTTAAGTTTCGAGTTCATAGTAGAAGATTTTTCTACTTAAAATCAAATAAGATGCCAAGGTTAAAATTTTGTTAAAAAAAACTATTTTTTACTTCTTACACTTTCTACCACAACAGTAAATAAAATGATAGCACCACCAATGTACGTGTTGTAACTAGGTATTTCATGTACAAAAAAGTAGGCAATTATAATTCCAAAAATAGGTTGTGCGCTTCCAATAATACTTGCAGTAGTTACAGAAAAATGTTTTAACGCATTTACAATCATCGTGTGTCCTATGGCAGTTGTTAGTAATGCTATAAGTAATAACAGCGGCAGCTGACTCTCAAAATTAGAAAAATCACTAAAAAATAATACAGGAATTAACAACACAGAAACAATAATCATTTGATGCAACATTAATGCACTTCCGTTGTAATTGGTAACATGTTTTTTTATTGTAAGATTTCTTAGCGCATAACAAAAAGCAGAGAAAATTCCGAATAAAATTCCTTTTAAATGATCGTTTTCTAAAGATAAATCTGGTACAAGCATGTAAATTCCGAATAGCACTAAAACAGCCAAAAAAACATGCACCGGATTTAGTTTTTGTTTTGTAAAAAGAGGTTCTAATAAAGCAGTAATTACCGGAAAAGTAAATAATGAAAGCATGCCTATGGCAACATTAGATAGTTTTAAAGCTATAAAATACGTAACCCAATGCAAAGCCATAAAAATACCACTTACTAAAAAGGAGTAAAAATCTTTTTTCGATTTTATTTTTAAATCAATTTTTTTAAACCGACAAAAAGCATAAATAAAAATAGTTGCAATGCTTGCTCTGCAAAAAATAATTGCTTCTGCTGGTAGAGCAATATATCTGCCTAAAACACCAGATGTGCTCACAAAAAGAGTTCCTAAAAGTAAAAAGTATAAATTTTTTTGATGTGAGTTTTCCATTAAATTTATCAAATATCTCCTCGAGCGCAGTCGAGCGGTTTTTAAAATAATCTTAATTTATAGGTTTCGACTGCGCTCAACCAGACAATGAATTTATATTTTCTGTAAAATTTCTAAAGCCGTTTTTACGGTATCAATTCTAATAAAAGTAACAAGTAAACGCAATCCGTTTTTAGTTTCTTTCTCTTTCATTACACAGCTTTTTCCGTTTTGCTGCACATATTTTAACATTCTGGTAAATGCATCTGTATGGTAAAAATCACTTTGTTGATTAGAAACAAAATAACCCATCATTCTTTTCTGTTTCAGAATAATTTTCTCTAAACCTAATTCTTTAGCCAACCATTTTATTCGCACAGAATTTAGTAAATCTTCCACTTGTTTTGGTATTTTTCCAAAACGATCTACAATTTCGGTTTCAAAAATTTGTAATTCTGCTTCTGTTTCTAAATCAGATAATTTACTGTATAAACTCAATCTTTCTGAAATAGAATTTATATAATTATCAGGAAATAAAATTTCGAAATCAGTATCAATCGCAACTTCTTTTACATATTCTTTTGGTTTAGAAGCGTCGGTTGGATACAAATCTGCAAACTCGTTTTCTTTTAATTCTTCAATAGCTTCTTGCAATATTTTTTGATAGGTGTCAAAACCAATATCATTTATAAATCCGCTTTGTTCGCCGCCTAATAAATCTCCCGCACCACGAATTTCTAAATCTTTCATGGCAATGTTAATTCCGCTTCCTAGATCAGAAAATAAAACCAACGCTTCGATACGTTTTCTAGCATCATCTGTCATCATG
>JANQTQ010000195.1:0-3730 GCA_030731625.1 Polaribacter sp.
GTACTTTATCTACAGAATCTAAAGCACCTCTAAATTCGTTTCTTCTGTGAATTAAGGTTACTGATGAAGCTACATCTGTTAAAAATATTGACCAATCTAAAGCAGAATCTCCACCACCAGAAATCACTACTTTTTTATTTCTATAAAATTCTGGATCACGAATAATATATTCTACTCCTTTATCTTCAAAATCTGTAATATTAGGAATCGGGGGTTTTCTTGGCTCAAAAGAACCTAAACCACCAGCAATAGCAACAATTTTAGATTGATGCTTTGTGCCTTTATTTGTAGTTACAATAAAAGTACCATCTTCTTGTTTACCTATTGTTTCTGCACGTTCTCCAAGTGTAAAACCTGGTTCAAATTGTTTAATTTGCTCTAATAATTTATCCGTTAAATCACCCGCTAAAATTTCTGGATATGCAGGAATATCATAAATTGGTTTCTTTGGATAAATTTCTGAACATTGCCCACCAGCTTGTGGCAAAGCATCTATTAAATGACAACGTAATTTTAATAAACCGGCTTCAAAAACGGTAAATAATCCTGTTGGTCCAGCACCAATAATTAAAATATCTGTCGTAATCATTTTATTTTCTTTTATAATTTAGACCTGACAGATTATAGAAACCTGTCAGGTCTTTTTTTATTCTCGTATGCGCGTTAGGGATTGAAACGGCATCCTTTTT
This sequence comes from Polaribacter sp., assembly GCA_030731625.1. Classification (GTDB taxonomy): domain Bacteria; phylum Bacteroidota; class Bacteroidia; order Flavobacteriales; family Flavobacteriaceae; genus Polaribacter. The sequence continues at coordinate 690 of JANQTQ010000195.1, forward strand.
ATTTTTTTTTCGAAATAAAAAGATACAGTGTAAAGCCCGACCTTTTTAGGAAACGCCCAAAATTATAGTATTCAAAAAATTTAAAACCTGATTTTTATCAGTTTAAGCAACATTTATAACTTCTAGAATTTGAGGCGCATATTTTTTAATAGTTGCTTCAACTCCGTTTTTTAACGTCATTTGATTTACAGAACAACCTGTGCAAGCGCCTTGTAATTGTACTTTTACAATAGAATCTTCTATAGAAAGTAGCTTGATGTTACCGCCATCACTCATTAAAAAAGGACGGATTTCATCTAGTGCTTTTTCTACATTTTCTATTGTTTCTTGTGCTGTCATATCTTATTTTTTTACTGAACTACAGCCACTCATTGTTGTAATTCTAACAACTTCTGTTGGAGGTAAATCTGAATTTCTTTTTAATAATTCTGAAAGAATTTCTTTTGTGATATCGTTAAACGATTTTTCTAAAACAGTGCCTTCTTGTAAAGCAACTGGATGCCCAACATCGCCTGCTTCTCTAATACTTTGCACTAAAGGAATTTCGCCTAAAAACTTGGTATTAATATCTTCAGCTAAATTTTTTGCGCCGTCTTTTCCAAAAATATAATATTTATTATCTGGCAATTCTTCTGGTGTAAAATAAGCCATATTTTCTATGATTCCTAAAACAGGAACATTGATACTTTCTTGTTGAAACATGGCAACACCTTTTTTGGCATCTGCTAACGCAATATTTTGAGGTGTAGAAACCACAACTGCGCCATTTATTGGCAACGCTTGTACAATTGATAGATGCACATCTCCGGTTCCTGGTGGTAAATCGATTAAAAGAAAATCTAATTCGCCCCAAGCGCCATCAAAAATTAATTGATTTAATGCTTTTGAAGCCATGGGTCCACGCCAAATTACCGCTTGATCTGGATTTGTGAAAAACCCTAAAGACAATAATTTAACTCCGTAATTTTCAACAGGTTTCATTTTAGAACGCCCGTCTACATTAACAGAAAGTGGTCTTGCTTTTTCTACATCAAACATAATATGTTGTGATGGCCCATACACATCTGCATCTAAAACCCCAACATTAAAACCCATTTTTGATAAGGAAATAGCAACGTTTGATGTGATGGTAGATTTACCTACACCACCTTTACCAGATGCAATTGCAATGATATTTTTGATATTAGGAATTGCTTTTCCTTTAATTTGATTTGGTGTTTCTTTTGGTGCTGGTTTCTCTACTTTTACATTGATTTTTACATCAATATTTTCATCAACATTTGACTGAATTGCCTTAGAAATTTCTGATTCAATTTTCTTTTTTGCCTGTAAAGTTGGATTGCTTATCGTAACGTCTACCATTACTTCATTACCAAAAATTACCACATTTGTTACATTGTTGTTTTCTATTAAGCTTTTACCTTCTCCAGGTTCTGTAATAGTTTCTAATGCTTTGTATATATCTTGCTTTGAAAAACTCACGTCTTATTTTTATTTAATCTCGATTGCAAAGATACAGCTAAGAATTAAGAAATTAAAGTGAATAGATTATGATTTTCTATTTCTTGATAAAAGGATTTTATGAACTGTTTTTAGACACCAATTTCACAAATTATTCTGATTCATTTCTTTAATTATTTCCTTATTCATTTAAAATTAGAAAACATTAAGACAACTCATCTTCTAATGGATGCCAGAAAACCTTTTCTAAATTTTGGATTTGATTATCAACAACTACAATTCCTTCGTTTTCTAACAATTGTTGCATAAGGTTTGTGCCGTCAAAATGATGTTTGCCTGTTAACAATCCTTTTTTATTGACAACTCTATGCGCAGGAACATCTTCTAAATTATGTGCTTTATTCATTGCCCAACCTACCATTCTGGCAGATTTTTCGGCACCTAAATAGGCACCAATTGCACCGTAACTTGTAACGCGTCCAAAGGGAATTAAGCGAACAACATCGTACACTTTGTCAAAAAAATTGTCTGATTTTTCCATAAAGTGAAGATAGGTAATAATTATGCAGAGTTTTAAATAAAACTAACGAATAGAAATTACAATAAAATATACAGATTGCTTCGTTCCTCGCAATGACGAGTAAAAGTTAAAATTTTAATTTAAACTTGATATACGTGATAGGTTTACCAACTTCTAAATATTGATTTTCATAAAAAGTTTGTGTTTCTGTAACTTCTTTTGGTGCGCCGTCATTTTTATAAACTGTGTGATTTGCGTACAAAACTTCATGACCTTGACCATGCAACAAGCCTAAAGTGTATCCATGCATAAATTCTGAATCCGTTTTAAGATTCATAATTCCGTTTTCATTTAAAATAGTGTGGTATTTTTTAAGAAACGTAGCATTTGTCATTCTATGCTTTGTGCGCTGGTATTTTATTTGCGGATCTGGAAAAGTAATCCAGATTTCTGAAACTTCATTTTCAGCAAAAATAAAATCGACCAACTCAATTTGTGTTCTAACAAAAGCTACATTATCTAAATTTTCTTCGATTGCAGTTTTTGCCCCTCGCCAAAAACGAGCACCTTTTATATCTATACCTATATAGTTTTTAGTAGGATTTTTTCTAGCCAAAGCAATCGTATACTCGCCTTTACCACAACCTAATTCAACAACAATAGGATTGTCATTTTTAAAAAAAGAATGCCATTTCCCTTTTAGAGAAAAGTTAGTAACAACTTCTTCTCTAGTTGGTTGAATGACATTTTTAAACGTTTCATTTTCTTCGAAACGCTTTAATTTGTTTTTACTTCCCAATATGTAAGTTTAAGCTCTGTCTTCTGTTCCTTCTCTAAAGAACTTTGTACATTGTGACATCCAATAAGCAAATAAAACCAAAAGAACTCCTAAAAAAGCCCAATTAATTCCGTTTGCTAACCACCAACCTGCATCTGCAGTGGCAATTTCTAAACGCAACCACTTAAAAGGAAGAAATAAAAGATCAGTAAATAAACTACCAATCCATCTAAAAATATTGCTTGCTATCATAACTTAATTATCTTTACGCTGCAAAAATAA
>JANQTQ010000195.1:3830-13109 GCA_030731625.1 Polaribacter sp.
TGGCTAGGGATTTTATTTATTTTAGAACCCATTTCAATTCTATTTTTTATCCTAGTTTTTACTGCCGTTATTTTACATTTAAAAATAACTTTACATACACTTTTTACTGCAGTAATAGGTTTTATAGCGCCGTTATTTATTTACTTTACGTACTTTTTTTGGTTTGATAAAACAGAAGAATTTACGAGGCTTTTTAATTTTGACTTCAATATTGATATTCAAATTTACACACAAACAAAACTTTTTTGGTTTTTTGTGTGCATATTTACGAGCTCTTTATTTTCTATTTTTTTTAAATCTGTAGAAACGATAGGTGTAAGTAATACTTTTAGACGAAGTTGGACTTTATTAATCATCAACTTTTTTATTATATTACTTTTTTTAGCTTTATTACCAGCAAAAAATGGGTCAGAAATTATCTTTATACTTTTTCCTGCTTCTGTTATTATTACTAACGGAATTGAACTTATCAAGAAAAATATCGTGAAAAATATAATTTTATTTGGCTTTTTATTTGGTAGTATTTTTTTCTGTTTTTTCCTATAATTTTTGACCAAAAGCTAAATCTCCAGCATCGCCTAAACCAGGCACAATATAGCCTTTGCTATTCAATTCATCATCAAGAGCTGCAATCCATAAATGTGTATTTTCTGGAAAATGTTGTTTAATAAATTCCACACCTTCTTTTGACGCAATAACAACAACAATATGTAATTCTTTAGGAATTCCGTATTTTTTAATCGCTTCAAAAACCGCTACTAAAGACTGCCCAGTTGCTAACATTGGATCTGCTAATAGCAACGTTTTATTTTCAATTGATGGCGACGCAAAATATTCTACCACAATTTCAAACTCAGCATCATTGTTTGGATGATGTCTAAACGCAGAAATAAAAGCATTTTCTGCTTTATCAAAATAATTTAAAAGCCCTTGATGCAAAGGCAAACCTGCTCTTAATATAGAGCATAAAACCAACTCATTATTTAGCAATTGCACTTCCTTTTTATCTAGAGGAGTTTCAATAGAAGTTGTTGAATAGGTAAGCGTTTTACTTAATTCATAACTTAAAATTTCGCCAATTCTTTCTATATTTCTTCTAAAACGTAAAGAATCTTTTTGAATTTCTTTATCTCTTATCTCAGAAACAAATGTGTTTAAAATTGAATTATTTTTACCTATATAATGTATTTCCATATTCAAAAATTCTTTCAACAAATATAATATTATAAATATTGAATCACATTAAATTAGGTAAATGAAAAAAAACGGCCAATTATTGATGCTAATACAATTGGGCTTTATAAATTTATTATCAACTTTGCGAACTAATTTTAGAGTTATTTTACCTCATGGACAAAAGAATAGTAGCATTAATTGCAGTATCTATAGCAACCTTAATCTACGGCGTTAATTATACTATTGCAAAAGAGGTAATGCCTTTACACATAAAACCTTTTGCATTTATTTTTTTAAGAGTTGCTGGTGCAACACTCTTTTTTTGGGTAGCCGGTTTATTTATAAAACAACAAAAAATAGCGAAAGAAGATTATAAAAAAATAGTTGTGGCTGCTTTTTTTGGAACGGCTTTAAATATGCTTGCATTTTTTAAAGGATTAAGCTTAACAACTCCTATAAGTGCATCCGTTATTATGGTTACTTCACCAATAATGGTACTAATTTTTTCGAGTATTTTCATTAAAAAACCAATTGAAAAACAGAAAATTTTAGGAATTTTTATTGGTTTAGTAGGCGCAATTTTATTGATTACTTATGGTAGTTCTTCTAATGGAACTGCCACAAATAGTAACTTAGGCAACTTTTTAGTTTTTGTGAATGCCGCTTCTTATGGATTATACTTGGTTTTGGCAAAAAATTTAATTGCTAAATACCATCCTATTTTATTTGTGAAATGGCTCTATTTATTTGGATTAATTTTCGTTATTCCGTTTTCTTACAATGAATTAACAGAAGTTGTCTGGCAAGAAATACCAACAAAAATGTATTGGAATATTGGTTTTGTAGTACTCTTTACCACTTGTATAACTTACCTTTTTAATTTGTATGGCTTATCAAAATTAAAGCCTACAACTGTAAGTGTTTTTATTTATTTACAGCCAGTAATAGCTACTACTTACGCATTAATTGTTGGTAGTGATTCTTTAAATTTAATAAAGATTTCTGCAACAATAGTCATCTTTTTTGGCGTATATTTAGTAACCAAAGAAGTGAAAATCAGGAATAAACCTTAAAAACAGTATACAGTTGCTTAGGCTGATAAATTCCACAAAATAAAACTTATATTTGCCCCTCATTTAAAACAACGATTGCATGATTCAATCTATGACAGGTTACGGAAAATCTGTGTTGCAACTGCCAACCAAAAAAGTAACTATTGAAATTAAATCTCTAAACAGTAAAAATTTAGATTTAAATGTTCGTATTCCTTCTTATTACAAAGAAAAAGAATTAGATGTTCGCAAAAAATTAGCGAACGCTTTAGAAAGAGGGAAAATAGATTTTTCTATTTATGTAGAAATGACTGCGGATGAAACTTCTACGAAAGTAAATCACGCAGTGGTAAAACAATACATGCAGCAATTAAGAAATGTTGTACAAACTGGTACTTCTAATGATATTGATTTACTAAAAATGGCAATTACAATGCCCGATTCTTTAAATACAGAGCGTGAGGAGTTAGATGAAAATGAGTGGACGCTTATCAACCAACATATTGATATCGCTATTAAAGAAATTGTACAATACAGAATTGATGAAGCTGCATCCCTAGAAATAGATTTTAGAGAACGTATTACCAACATCAAAAAATATTTAGAAGAAGTATATTCTTTTGATGCCGATAGAATTGAAAATGTAAAAGCACGTTTGCAAAAAGCTATTGATGATTTAAAAGTAGAAACAGATCAAAATCGTTTTGAACAAGAATTGATTTATTATCTAGAAAAACTAGATATTAATGAGGAAAAAGTGCGTTTAGCAAATCATTTAGAATACTTTTTGCAAACTTTAGAAACTCCTGATTCTAACGGAAAAAAACTAGGTTTCATCGTTCAAGAAATGGGACGAGAAATAAATACAACTGGTTCTAAAGCAAATTTTGCACCCATGCAAAAAGCGGTAATTCAAATGAAAAACGAGCTAGAACAAATTAAAGAACAAATTTTAAATGTGCTTTAGAATACCCCAGAAATAAATTAAATTTATTTCTGGTTCAACGTAGAAAATTCTATAGAATTTTTAGAATGAAAACCAAAAATATTATGAGTGATTTTAAAGGGAAATTAATTGTATTTTCCGCCCCTTCAGGTTCTGGTAAAACAACTATAGTTCGCCATTTATTAAAACAAGAAAAACTTAACTTAGAGTTCTCAATATCAGCAACTTCTAGAGAAGCAAGAGGTGAAGAGAAAAACGGAATTGATTACTATTTTATTTCCCTAAAAGAGTTTAAAAACCATATTAAAAATGATGATTTTTTAGAATGGGAAGAAGTGTACCGAGATAATTTTTACGGAACTTTAAAAAGTGAAATTGACAGAATTTGGGCGCTTAAAAAACACGTTATTTTTGATATTGATGTTGTTGGAGGTTTAAGAATTAAAAAGAAATATCCAGATGAAACATTAGCTGTTTTTGTAAAACCACCAAGTGTTGATGAATTAAAAATTCGTTTAAAAAAACGAAAAACAGAAACTGAAGAAAAAATTAATATGCGTATTGCAAAAGCTTCTGTAGAATTAGCAACTGCGCCTCAATTTGATAAAATCATTAAAAATTACGAACTAGAAGTTGCTTTACAAGAAGCAGAAAATTTAGTAAGTGATTTTTTGGGTTTAGAAGAGAATAAAGAATAGAGAATCAAGAAAAGAGTGAGTACTTTTAATCTCTCATCTTTTTCTATTATCTTAAAAAGAAATGAGTAAAATCGGTTTATACTTTGGCACTTTTAATCCAATTCATATTGGACACTTAATCATTGCAAATCACATGGTTGAGTATTCTGATTTAGATGAAATTTGGATGGTTGTAACGCCTCACAATCCGTTTAAAAAGAAAAGTTCTTTACTAGACAATCATCACAGATTCGAACTAGTTTACAGAGCAACAGAAGGTTACAGCAAAATTAAACCCTCGGATATTGAGTTTAAATTACCACAACCAAATTATACCGTTTTTACCTTAGCACATATTACAGAAAATTATCCTGATAAAGAATTTTGCCTAATTATGGGCGAAGACAATTTAAAAAGTTTTCATAAATGGAAAAATTATGAAACTATTTTAGAACATCATCATATTTATGTGTATCCTAGAATTGCAGAAGGATCTGTGGAACATCAGTTTAAAAATCATCCAAAAATTCATGTAGTTGATGCACCAATTGTACAGATCTCATCAACATTGATTAGAAACGGAATCAAAAATAAAAAGAACGTAAAACCCTTGCTAACTAAAGAAGTTTGGGAATATGTAGATGAAATGAATTTTTATAAAAAATAGTTTCGCTACTTTTACGTTAAATTTAAATATCAATAAAAAAAACATTTTGTGGGAAAACAAAAAAAGAAAAAACATAAATTAAAACAACGACTAACAAATAAATACAGATTAGTGGTTTTAAACGATAGCACTTTTGAAGAACGTTTTTCTTTAAAATTGTCGCTATTAAACGTCTTTGTTTTAGGTGGTGTACTTTCTTTTTTATTAATTTTATTAACTACTTTTTTCATCACATTTACACCAATAAGACAATATATTCCTGGATATTCTTCTACTAGTTTAAAAATAAAAGCAACAAAATTAGCGATTCAAACAGATTCTTTAAAAAGAAGATTAACGATTTTACAAGATTTTACAAAAGCATTACAACCTATATTATCTGGTGAAATAAAAGGAAAAGCAGTAGATACTTTACAATTATTAGACAGAATTAAAATACAAGATAGTTTGTTAAATGCATCTAAGGAAGAAACAGCTTTTAGAGAAAAAATAGATATAGAAGATCGTTTTCCAATTCAAAATAATGCTGTGTCAAAAGTAAAGATTGTGTTTTTTGCCCCGTTGACAGGTACAATTTCTCAAGGCTTTAATGTTAAAAAAAACCATTTAGCGGTAGATATTGTTGCTAAACAAAACACAGCTGTTAAAGCCATTGCAGATGGAACCGTTATTTTTTCTGGTTGGACAACAGAAACTGGTTATGTAATAATTTTAAAACATGCATACGATTATATTTCTGTTTATAAACACAACGGAAACCTCCTAAGATCGCAAGGAGACCTTGTTAAATCTGGTGAAGTTATTGCCAGTGTTGGTTCTACTGGAGAACTTACAACGGGTCCGCATTTACATTTTGAACTTTGGAGCGGTGGTTATGCCATTAATCCTACAAACTTGATCGATTTTTAATTATGAGCATAAAATCAGTATTTGCAATTCCGTTTGCTAAGATTGCCACAAAAAGAGTTTTTAAATGGGCCAATAACCCACATAAAACTCAAGAAAAAGTATTTAAAAATTTAATTGCTACAGCAAAAAACACTGCTTTTGGAAAAGATCATGATTTTAAAAGTATTGAAACTTATGATGATTTTAAAAACCGCGTAAAAGTTACTGATTACGAAGGTTTACGAAGTTATGTAGACAGAGTTGTTGCTGGCGAATCTGATGTGCTTTGGATAGGAAAACCACTTTATTTTGCTAAAACTTCTGGCACAACTTCTGGCGCAAAATACATTCCGATTACAAAAGAATCGATGCCAACGCATATCAAAGCTGCAAGAAATGCTTTGTTATTTTATATCGTAGAAAAAAAAGATGCCAGTTTTGTAAATGGAAAGATGATTTTTTTACAAGGAAGCCCTGTTTTAAGCGATAAAAACGGCGTAAAACTTGGAAGATTAAGCGGCATTGTTGCACATTACGTACCTAAATATTTATTAAAAAACAGACTGCCAAGTTGGGAAACCAATTGTATTGAAGATTGGGACACAAAAGTAAATGCAATTGTAGAAGAAACCATTAACGAAGATATGTCTGTAATTAGCGGAATTCCTTCTTGGGTACAAATGTATTTCGAAAAATTGATTGAAAAAACAGGCAAAACGGTATCAGAATTGTTTCCTAATTTCAATTTCTTTATTTATGGAGGCGTAAATTTTGAACCTTATAAGAATAAGTTCGAAAGCTTAATTGGTAAAAAGATAGATTATATTGAATTGTATCCTGCATCCGAAGGATTTATTGCTTATCAAGATAGTCAAACAGAAAAAGGAATGTTGTTGCAATTAAACTCAGGAATGTTTTATGAATTTATTCCTGCAACCGAATTTTTTGATGAAAATCCTACACGAATTTCTTTAAAGGATGTAAAAATGGGCGTGAATTACGCGATTATTTTAAATACAACTGCTGGTCTTTGGGGCTATAATATTGGTGATACTGTAGAATTTACATCAACAAAACCATATAGAATAAAAGTTACTGGTAGAATTAAACATTTTATATCCGCCTTTGGCGAACACGTTATTGGTAAAGAGGTTGAGAAAGCATTAAAGGATTCAATTTCAGGAAAAAATATAACTATTAGTGAGTTTACAGTGGCACCACAAGTGGATCCAGAAAAGGGCTTACCTTATCATGAATGGTTTATAGAATTTGAAAATGAACCAGAAAATTTAGAAGAATTTGCATCAAAAATTGATGCCTCTATGCAAGCACAAAACATTTATTATTTCGATTTAATTACGGGTAAAGTTTTGCGTCCTTTAATCATTAGAAAAGTTAAAAAAGGTGGTTTTCATGAATATATGAAATCTATTGGTAAATTTGGAGGACAAAATAAAATTCCACAATTATCAGACAATAGAAAAATTGCTGATGTTCTTAAGGATTTTTTAATAGATTAATACGATAAAATTACAAAATGGGAGGAGATTATTTATTTCTAGTTTTAGCACTAGGTTTGGTTATAGTTTATTTTTACAACAAATATAGAAGAAGACGGTAATGAGCACAATAAGAATTACAAAACTGTTTAATTTTGAAACAGGACACGCTTTATATGGGTATGATGGTAAGTGTAAAAATGTTCACGGACATTCTTATAAACTTTCTGTAACTGTTTCTGGAAAGCCAATAAAAGACAGTACCAACGTAAAATATGGAATGGTTATTGACTTTGGAGATTTAAAAAAAATTGTAAATGAAGAAGTTGTAGATGTTTTTGATCATGCAACCGTGTTTAATAAAAACACACCACATTTAGAATTGGCTAAAGAATTAAAAGACAGAGGTCATCATGTTATTTTAGTTGATTACCAACCAACTAGCGAAATGATGGTAATTGATTTTGCTGATAAAATTAAGAAGAGACTACCAGGAAAAATAAAATTGCATTCTATAAAACTATCAGAAACTGATACAAGTTTTGCAGAATGGTTTGCTAGTGAAAATTAATTGATAAAGTTTATCTGATATCAAAGAATAACAAATTGCTTGTTTTAAGATTTTTAATTTACTGAAAGACTTTTCTATGAAATTACTTAAATATATTTTAGCCTTATGTATTACTATCTCAATTTCTAGTTGTAGTAATAATAATTCTGATGTTCCTTTTTTTGAATTATCTAAAACAAATATTGCAGGCACCTATAATATTAAAAGCTTAAGTACAAATGCAAAGGCATCTGCGTTAGTATCAAATTTATCTGTACCAGTTTCTACCGCAACGAGTTTAGGTGAAACTTTTCAGGTAAATTTTTCATTAAATGCTGATGGCACATATATCGTTTCTGGAAGCTACGTTTTAGCCTCTACAATTACGCCTTCTGGGTTAACGCCAATAAAAGAAACAACAATAATATCTTTAGAGGACTCAGGATCTTATGAAATAGATACTATCGATAGCACAATTACCTTTTACTCATCTAAAGAAAACTTTATTAAAGGCACATTTAAAGTACTTGTCTTTAATGAAACTACTTTTTATTTAACTCAAGACATTGAAGAAGAAGTTGGGCAAATAACCACAGCAATTAAAACGAATATTAGTTTTACAAGAAATTAATAATAACTTTTTTTTAAAAGAAAGTGAGCTATCTCTATAAGATGGCTCTTTTTTTTGCCTATAAACTTAGATTTACCATTAATTTTAAAAAAGTTGATATCTGATTTCAAAAATAAAATTAAGAGAATTAAAAAGCAACTTTTAAACCAACCAACTAAAATACTAAAAATTAGATAGTTGTAATTAAATATTGTTTTCAAGAAAATTTGACGAAAAAAAAGATAGAAAACATTGATAAAAAAACGAGAATTTGTTTGTCAGAAACTCAAAAGATGTTATATTTGCACCGCTCTTAATAAGAACAGTATTAATTTTCTAATAAGATTTTTAATATTAGATTTTAAAAAGAGGAGATTAAGCTATAAATGCTTAAGTTCTTTAACATAAAGACTGCGAAAGTAGCTCAGGGGTAGAGCATCACCTTGCCAAGGTGAGGGTCGCGGGTTCAAATCCCGTCTTTCGCTCTATTCAAAATACCAATGCTGAAGTGGTGGAATTGGTAGACACGCTGGACTTAAAATCCAGTGGTCAGTAATGGCCGTGCGGGTTCAAGTCCCGCCTTCAGTACAATAACCGTTGTTAATCAATTGATTTTCAGCGGTTTTTTGATTTTACAAAGTAATTTTGCCAACTATTTGTATTAATCCTAAAAAATTATGTTTAGAGTAATCTTATTTATTTAAGAGCTCTAACACATCATATATGTTGTAATCTTGCACATGGAACGTTTGGATACCTGCTTTTTGTGCAGATTCGATATTACTTAAAGCATCATCCATAAAAAGAGTTTCTTCTGCTTTTAAACTGCTATGTTTTAAAATAAAATTAAACACTTCTACATCTGGTTTTCTAATACCTATTTCGTGAGAATAATATGCTTTTTTAAAAATATCATTGAATTCGGTTTGATAATTACTCTTAAATTCATCTAAATATTTCTTTTGATGTATGCTGTTGGTATTACTTAAAAGGAAAATATTGTATTTAGATTTTAAATCTAACAAAAAATCTATGCGGTCTTTTGGCATATCTAAAATCATCTGATTCCAAGCAGTTATAATTTCTTGATTACCTAGATTGTGATCAGACAAGTTACGTAATGAGTCTAAAAAAGTATCTTCAGAAATTTCACCAATTTCTAATTCGTAAAAAAAAGAATGTTGATATGCATGTCCTGTATTATTTACAATATT
>JANQTQ010000196.1 GCA_030731625.1 Polaribacter sp.
AATCGAACTCGGGTCCAAACAAGCAGCCAAAAAGCTTTCTACATACTTAGTTCTTTCTTGGTTTTCGTCTAAAAGCTGATTAAGAACAATCCATTTTTAGCTTATCTTCTTTAGTTTCAAAAACCCGCCAAAGCACCAGGTTTTCTATATTTACTTTTACGATGCCCAAAAGTGAAACGCCGTAAATCAAGGCTTTTCGTGGACATAAAGCTTGCACACCTTGTGTGCCTAGGCCAATCCTACTGTGATTCGGATTAAGCAGCTAAAGCGTAGTTATCTTCGCCGTTTAAAAAGTTGAAATTAGGTTTTACGAGTGTTATTTCATAACTCGGTATGCTTACAAATCCACTGTCCTTGCTGTCAAAACCAGTCGTCCCCGTTTTAATAGTTTGGGCGTTACCACACAAAAAAGAGTGGTCAGGCTTTCCGTTATATCTTTTTAATAGAAAAATTAAAAAGGTTAAGATTACAATAAAGTAATCGAACGACGTAAATCCTTAACGCGGTTTGCAAAAGTATAAAAAAATACAGTTGCTTATCATAATAAAATCTAATATCTTCGAACAAATATTATACCAATACTACAAATAGTGTTTAATATTGATTTATTCAATCATTTTAGTAACTTCTAAAACCTAAAAAATGAAATTTGCCATCATCAAAGAACGTAAAAACCCACCAGATAGAAGAGTTGTTTTTTCACCAACTAAGTTAAAAGAATTTAAAGAGCAATTTCCATCAGCAGAAATAAAAGTAGAAACTTCTAACATTAGAGTTTTTAGTGATGAAGAATATAAAAAAGCAGGTTTTGAAGTTTCTAATATTGTAGATGATTGCGATGTTTTGTTTGGAGTAAAAGAAGTGCCAATTGATGCTTTAATACCTAATAAAAAATATTTTTTCTTTAGTCATACCATCAAAAAACAACCTTACAACAGAAAACTACTAAAAGCAATTTTAGAAAAAAATATCGAATTGTTCGATCATGAAACCATCATTAGAGAAAATGGTTTGCGTTTAATTGGTTTTGGTAGATATGCAGGTATCGTTGGTGCTTATAACGGTTTTAGAGCAATCGGAATTACTGATGAAACGTTTAATTTACCAAAAGCAGCATCCTTAGAAAATCAACAAGCATTAATTACGGAGTTAAAGAAAATAAAATTATCAAACATTAAAATTCTTTTGACAGGAAATGGCAAAGTGGCTTACGGAGCAAAAGAAATGTTAGATGGTATGCATATTAAAGAAGTTTCTGTAAATGAATATCTAACCAAAACATTTAATGAACCGGTATATTGTTTGGCAGATGTATTAGATTATAACAAACGTATAGACGGAACAGTAATTGATAATTTTGATTTTTACGACCATCCAGAAAAATATGAATCAGATTTTATGCGCTTTGCAAAAGTAACCAATTTCTTTATTGCTGGGCATTTTTACGGTAATGGAGCACCTTATTTGTTTACGAGAAAAGATGCCAAATCTGCAGATTTTAACATCAAATTTGTGGCAGATATTTCTTGTGATGTTGATGGTCCTGTGGCATCAACTTTAAGAGCGTCTACCATTGCAAATCCTTTTTACGGATACAATCCGCATACAGAATTAGAAGTAGATTTTAAAGATAAAAATGCAATTGTTGTAATGGCTGTTGATAATTTACCTTGCGAATTACCTCAAGATGCCAGCGAAGGTTTCGGAGAAATGTTTTTACAAAATGTAATTCCTGCTTTTTTTAATAATGATAAAGATGGTGTTTTAGAACGCGCAAAAATGACAGAAAACGGAAAATTAACCAAACGTTTTTCTTACTTACAAAACTATGTTGATGGAAAAGAGTAGTATAGAAAATCAACAATTTTTGATCGATTTAGCAAAAATGAAAATGCCTTTTGGTAAATACAAAGGTAGTTTTCTAATCGATTTACCAGAACATTATATTGTTTGGTATAAGAACAAAGGGTTTCCTAACGGAAAGCTTGGAAAGCAAATGGAGTTGGTTTACGAACTTCAATTAAATGGTTTAGAAGATGTTGTTAGAGAAATTAGAAGGAAATTTTAACTTTTAACAATAATACCATAGGTTACATGAGAAATTCCTAAAATAAAAATTGAGGAATACCAATATTGCGGAATTAAAACGCAAATCATGGTAAGTAAGAGGCTTATGCCAGATAAAACAAAAAGATTCTTACTTTTTTTAATTTTTAGAAATAAAAGAGAAATTCCATATAAAAACAAAAAAGTAGGAGTCATAAAATCTGCAAAATCTAGGGTAGTTAAGTAAATTAGAATGATAAAGATGAGTGTAAAACTAGCAGAAAACACCCAAAAATTCTTTTTTGTTTTGGCGTTCCAAAGTTTATATTCTAATTTTCTTGCTTTTCTTCTACCTTTATAAAACAATGCCAATGCAGAAAACAGGATGGTTAAAAAAACGATTCCTAATATTAAAAATTCTATGATTTCGGTAGACAACATAGAAATAGGGTTGTTATCAATTAAAAAACCTTCTAATATTTTTTTAATTACAAAGGCTGCTAACAAGAAATATAAACCAATTTGGATACTCGAATACCCTTTTAATGAAAAGTTTAATTGAAAATTATCTTGTTTCTCCATAGATTAATAAATCTCGCTAATATAAGAAAAAAATGAAACCTGCCGAAGAATACATTTTAAATCAGCCAGAACCTTTTAAAACTATTTTATTGCATTTGCAAATCTTAATAGAAAACACATTTCCAGAAGTTGATCTAAAATTTAAATGGAAAATCCCTTTTTATTATTTAGATGATAAACCTTTTTGCTACTTAAATCCGTCTAAAAAGAAAGGCTATGTAGATGTTGTTTTTTGGGTTTCTGCGCATTTAACAAAGTACAACGAGTTTTTAATTTCTGATAACAGAAAAGTTGTTAAATCTTTAAGATATTTTAAGCTAGAAGAAATTAACGAAGAAATTTTATTGTCTGTTTTAGAAGAAGCGCATCAGTTAAAAGAGAAAGGATTTTATAAAAAAAAGTAATTAATTATTTTTAATTCTAAAATCCAAAGCGTGTTCATTTTGTAGGTATAAAATTAAATCTGTATTTTTTTGAGGATTTTTAATGGTTATTGTTGTAATTTTTTCTTCGGATGAAATTATGGGTTTTTCAGCATACTTCATTCCTTTAAAAGCATAAGAAATAGCTAAATTTGCATCTAAATTAGTGAATTTTAAAATAATATTTTCTGATGCTTTAAGATGGATAATCCCTGTTTTTGGCGCTATTAAATCAGAATTTAAATCTAAAAAAGAGTTGCTGTAAATTGGCTGATTATAGAATTCTTGTTCAGTCATTCTTCCAAAACGGATCTTCCAAATTGTTTCTTCTGGATAATGAGTTTTAAATATCTTTTCTTTAGGAATATCATAAAAATAATTATCAAATTTACGAATCCATTTGCCGTTCGTTTCATATCCGGCAGCCCAAGTTGCATCTAAAATAATCCATTTTTCATCAATCTTTACAGCATTCCAAGCATGATTTGTGTTGTTGGCTATTTTACCAATTTCATCGGTATTTGTTCTAACATTTCCTTTAATTACTTCGGATTCAATCTGTAATAAGTCGCATATTTTTTTAAAAGATTGTGCATATTCTTCACAAACGCCAGTTTTATTTCTAAAGGTTTTATCAACTAAATCGTCTTTAATTTTTTGCAGTTTCTGTATTTTATCTTCTTCGGATGCGTATTTGAACTGATAACTTCTTTTTGTAGGATTGTAAAGCTCCTTTAAATTATAACGGATGTTTTTTGTCAGCCAAAAAAAGGCAGCTCTAGATTTATCAGCATCCGAAGAAAAATCTTTTTCAATTTGATTTGCTAAATTTTCTGCTTTAGAAAAAGGAGGATAGTTGATTACAACAGCATCAACTTTCTCAAAGTTTTGAGAAAATACCGAAAAGTTAAAAAATATAAAAAGCAATAAAAGTTGTTTCATCATTTATAGGTAAACAATTTTAGCAACCAAAAATTGTGCCTTTAAATTTTAAGGCAAAAAAAAATCCTTCAAGTTTCTATAACTTGAAGGATTTTTAAAAGTATCAACTAATTATTTTAGAAGTTATTAATTGTTTTTCTAATCGCCACTAAATTGCTTAACAAACTTTCTAAATTGTCTAAATGCAACATGTTTGCGCCATCAGATTTTGCGTTTGCAGGATCAAAATGAGTTTCAATAAATAAACCGTCTACGTTATTTACAATTCCCGCTCTGGCAATTGTTTCAATCATATCTGGTCTTCCGCCGGTAACACCAGCAACTTGATTTGGCTGTTGTAAAGAATGTGTAACATCTAAAATTGTGGGTGCAAAAGCACGCATTTCAGGAATTCCTCTAAAATCGACAATCATATCTTGGTAACCAAACATAGTTCCTCTGTCTGTAATCCACGCTTTGTTAGATCCTGCGTCTTTTACTTTTTGCACGGCGTGTTTCATGGCAGCCGGACTCATAAATTGTCCTTTTTTTAGGTTGACTACTTTTCCTGTTTCTGCAGCAGCAACTACTAAATCTGTTTGACGAACTAAAAAAGCAGGAATCTGTAAAACATCTACATATTCAGCCGCTTTTTGTGCATCAGAAATTTCATGAATATCGGTAACCGTTGGTACACCAAAAGTCTCAGAAACTTTACGTAAAATTTTTAAGGCTTTTTCGTCTCCAATTCCTGTAAAACTATCAATTCTACTTCTGTTTGCTTTTTTAAAACTTCCTTTAAAAATGTACGGAATTTTTAATTTATCGGTAATCGTAACTACTTTTTCGGCAATTCTTAACGCCATTTCTTCGCCTTCAATAGCACATGGGCCAGATAAAAGGAAAAAGTTGTTTTCGTTTGTGTATTTTATATTCGGAATTTCAGATAAAATCATTTTGTATAAATTTTGAACAAAAATACGAAATTATATTTGCTATATTTATCCTTTTAAAAATCGAAAATAATGAAAAAAATAGTTGTCACTTTAATAGCATCTGCATTTATAATTTCTTGCGATAGCACTAAAAAAGTTCATAAATCCGAAGTAAAATCAACAAAAATAGAAAAGGTTAAAAGTGCTTTTTTTATTGATTCTCTAACCGTTAAAAAACATTTGTACACGTTAGCTTCTGATGAAATGGAAGGGAGAAAAACAGGAACTCCAGGAATTGAAAAAGCTGCAATATATATAGAAAACGAATTTACAAGAATTGGTTTAACTACTTTTAATGGTTTAGAAACCTATAGACAAACGTTTAAATTTACACCCAGAAATAGTAAAGAAGACATTACGGCTGCAAATATTATTGGGGTTTTAGAGGGGAAAAGTAAAAAGGACGAATATGTAATTATTTCTGCACATTACGATCATTTAGGAAATGAAGGTAAAGGAGATGATAAAATTTACAACGGCGCAAATGATGATGCTTCTGGTGTTACCGGAGTTTTAGCATTGGCAGAATATTTTAAAAAAGTAGGTAACGAAAGAACCATAGTTTTTGCTGCTTTTACAGGAGAAGAAATGGGGTTAATAGGTTCTACAGAATTTGGAAAAAGTATTGATGCCAGTGTATTTGTAGCAGGAATCAATTTAGAAATGATAGGAAAAGTGCCAAGTTTTGGTCCAAATACAGCTTGGTTAACAGGTTTTGAAAGATCTGATTTTGGGAAAATAATTCAGAAGAATCTCGTTGGAACAGGATATCAATTATATCCTGATCCTTATACAAATTTTAACTTGTTTTTTAGGTCAGATAATGCTTCTTTAGCAAGATTAGGCGTTCCTTCTCACACTTTTTCTACCACACCAATTGATGTTGATAAAGATTATCATAAAGCTTCTGATGAAGCTGAAACCTTGAATATGACGGTAATTACACAAACCATTCAAGCAGTTGCAAAAGGTACAGAAAGTATTATCAACGGTAAAGATACGCCAACTAGAGTAGTGCTAGAAGCGTCTAAAAAATAGGTGTTCTGATGAAAAATTTTCAATATTTATTTTTGTTTTTACTGATGGGATGTTCAACATCAAAAGTGATGACAGATTATGATGATGCTATAAATTTTGATGATTTTAAAACCTATGCTTTTTATGAAGATGTTGGTGCAGGGTTACATGAATTAGATGTTAACCGAGTAATTTCTGCTATTAATTTAGAATTAAAAGCACGTGGTTTTCAGGAATCAGAAAATCCTGATTTTTACATAAATGTTACCGCTAAAACATCAGAAAATTTAAACAATAATTTAATAGGAATTGGACTAGGAAGTGGAGGTAGAAATAGCGGTTTTGGTATCTCTGGAGGAATCCCTATTGGAGCAAAAAAACTGAATGAAGAATTGGTTATTGAATTTGTAAATGCTAAAACAGATCAAATTATTTGGGAAGGAGCATTGAATTCTAAAATTAAAGAAAATAGAACACCAGAAGAAAAAGAATTGCACTATAATGAAGTTGTAAAAAGAATTTTAGACACATATCCTCCAAATTCAAAAAATTAAAAATGGCTTATAATGCGTTTTTAGCAGATAGGATTGCGCAGTTTTTTACAGAAAAAAAGGTTTCTTTTTACGAAAAGAAAATGTTTGGCGGAACTTGTTTTATGGTGGATGAAAAAATGTGTGTTGGCGTACTGCGCGATGAAATTATGGCAAGAATACATCCTGATGTTTATGAAGAATCTCTTAAAAAAGAAGGTTGTAAAGAAATGAATTTTACAGGACGATCTATGAAAGGCTATGTTTTTTTAACAGTTGATGCCTACGATTTAGAAGTAGATTTGCAATATTGGTTACAATTGGCGTTAGATTTTAATCCGTTAGCAAAAGCGAGTACAAAAAGAAAATCCTCTAAAAATTAATTTAGAGGATTTTTTATTTATAAAAAATATCTTCTTAAAACTGATATCTCACTGCTAAAGATAAACTAGAACTCAAGCCATCTAAACCACCAGCAACACCAATTTCTGGTCTATAATCTAAAGAAAGTAAAACGGGTGCATTAAAATTATATTCAAGCCCTACAACACCTGCGCCGTAAATTCCTGTTCCGCCATCAGAAACAATTCCTCCACCAAAACCAGCATACCAATTAAATTGATCTTCTAAACTCCAAACCCATTGATATAATCCCGTTGCTTTAAAATCTGCAAATTCGTTTGCTAAACCTAAATCAATTTCTAATCTATTATTGCTTCCTAATGCTTTTTGATAGGAAATTTCTCCTCCAGCTCCATTTCCACCACTAAAACGCAATCCAATTGCGTTGTCTGCAATATCTTGTGCATTTAAGGAAAATACAGAACCAGCTACAAAGGCTACTACTAAAAATATTTTTTTCATAATTTATTATTTTAAGATAAAATCCGGGCAAAATTACATTTTACTTGTTTTAAACCCTACCTTATAATTATATTTTTTTGTTAAATCAATAGTTTATTTTTCTAAAATATTAATTCTTACACCTTTAGAATGACTGCTAAATTCTGGTGCGTACATACTTTGAATGGTGGTAATTCCGTTGCTAAAATTACCAGCATTATTCACACGAACATCATATTCAAAAACATAAACTCCTTTCGGAATTCTATCAAAAAAGAAATTAGTTGCAGCATCTTTGGTGCTTTCATAATAGCCTAAATTATCCTGATATTTGTATTGAGAAAGTACATTAATGGGTTCAACGCCAGAAGCTCTCATGTCTTTCATGTGAATAAATTCCATGTCTCTATCAGAACGTAATTCTATTCTTACTGTAATTAAATCACCAATTTTTAATTTAGTTTTTTTGTCTATTTCTTTCAACTCTTTTCCTGCATCAGCATTTACTTTTAAAAACAGTTTTTTATTGATTTTTAAAGGCGTTTCTGCGGATGTAATTTTATCTAAATCTTCAAAATATTGCCAATAAAAACCTCCCCAAGCAATTCCGTTTCCTTTTTTGTTGATGGTAACTGTTGCCATTTCAGGTTTAATTTCATCAGTATTCCAAGAAGTTTTAAAATAACCTGTTCCTGCTTCAACTTTTACATTCTCCATTTCTGCAGGATTGATTGTTTGATCGCCAACTTTAATGTCAACCATTTCTGTAACTGAAATCCAATCACTTCCATTTAATAATAAGGCATACACAGCTTCTGTAGTTGCTTTTGTAGTTTTCCAGCTGTTGGTTTGCTTGTTTTTTAACAACCAAATTTTTAGATTATCAATATCATTTAGATTTCTCGTCGCTTTTTCAGGCTCTGTCGAAATGACACTAACTTCTGAGAATACCTCAATCATCAAAGCCTGAGTTTCAATTGGCGCCTGATAATAGTAATAACCAGCAGTATTTTCTTTCCAATACATTCCTAATTCATCCGAAGAAATAGCATTTTCTTTTAATGATTTTAGAATTTTAGTTGCCGTTGCTTTTTCATCAGCTCTAAAAAGAGACAATGCAATTTGTCCTTTTGCATACAAATTGTATTCATTCCAATATGTTGCAGCCTGATTTTGATAATAAGCAACAGCATTTTTAGTTTTTTCATCCAAAGAAATATCTTTATAAAAACTGCGCATATATAAAAACTGAATCGTAAAATAATTCAAGTTGTTTTTTTCTAAATAATCTTTATAAGCGATTTCACCGTCTTTTTTAGTTTTAGAATTTTCTTTGATTTCTGATGCTCTTTCTAACAATTTTACAAATTGCTCTAACAATTCCTTGTCTAAAAATCGCACTGATTTTTCAATCATTTTTTTTGTTGATGTATCAAAATCAGCAACGCCTAATTTTTGTAAATGACCGAAACCAGTTGCAATATGTTGTGTAATATAGGTGCTTTCATATTTACCACCTTTAAACCAAGGAAATCCGCCAGAATTCATCTGCATATCTTGCAACTTATTGATGGCTTTTTCTTGTTCGTTTTTCATTTTTGTTAAATCGAACAACAAGGCAATTCTTTTCTTTTGCTCGGTTTCTGATTGCGCATCTCGTAGCCAAGGCGTTTCCTGAATAATTAAGGATTTTAACTCTTCATTTTTCTCTAAATTTGATAAAAGTGCATCCGAAGTTTTCCAAGCGTTAAACACTTCTTGAATCTTCGGATTTGAATTTGCCACAAAACTCGCTAAGGTATTTGCATAAAATCTAGAGAAGGTTTGTTCTGCACATTCATACGGATATTCCATTAAATAAGGCAAAGACTGAATGGCGTACCAAACAGGATTTGAAGTCATTTCTAACGTTAATTTGTGATTTTTTAATGTTGATGAAGTGGTGTTTTTCAATTTATCCAACGTAAAAGTTTTGGTTTCATTACTACGAATCCACATAGAAAGTGTTTCTGTTACCAACATTCTGTTTGATAAAACTGGCAATACATTTTGTTCGCCGTCAGAAAAATCACCAGCTTTTGCTACAATTTTATATTGAACAGCTTGCACAGTTTCTGGAATTGATAATTGCCAAGAAACGTTTGTATTTCCATCTTTATCAACTGTAAAATTTTTGGTTGCATTTGTATTTTGTAATTCAGTATCTATTTCTTTTCCGGAAATAGCATCCGTTAGAATTAATTTTGCAACACCACTTAATTGATTATTTGTTAAGTTGGTAATTTTTGCACTCAATGTAATCGTGTCTTTTTCTCGTAAAAATCTTGGCGCATTTGGCACAACCATTAATTCCTTTTGAGTAACAGTTGTTAACGTTTTTGTTGCCGATTTTGAATCTTTAGAATGTGCTAATAATTGTAACTTCCATCTTGTTAATGCTTCTGGCATTGTAAAATTGAAACTAATTTTTCCGTTTTTATCAGTTTTTAATTGCGGAAAAAAGAATGCTGTTTCATTAAAGTTTGTACGCGCTTTAACTTGCGATAATTGTTTGTATAATTTTTCTAAACCTGCTTTTGTAGTGATAATGATTACTCCGTTTACTCCTTTTGCTCCATAGATGGAAGTTGCTGCAGCATCTTTTAAAACAGACATTTCTGCAATATCATTTTCATTTAAAATAAAATTATCTACAACTACACCATCAACAACATATAAAGGTTGATTTTCTCCAGAAAGTGAAGAAGTTCCTCTAATTTTAATATCGTTTGCAGAACCCGGACTTCCATCATCCATTACGAGACCAGCAACTTTTCCTTTTATCATACTTACAGCGCCAGTGAAAGATTTCTTTTTTTGAGTTCCATAACCCATAACTACAATTTCATCTAACTGTTGGGCACTTTCTTCTAGTTGAATATCAATAGTTGTTTGAGTATTTATAGAAATTACTTGTGATGTAAACCCTAAATAACTAATTGATAAAACATCGCCAGTTTTTATTTTGATGGTATAATTACCATCAAAATCTGTTTGTGTTCCAAAGGTTGTTCCTGTAATTTGAACTTGTACTCCAGGTAAAGGATCTCCATTTTTATCAGAAACAAAACCGGTAATTGTGCCATCAAAATCGCTTCTAGAACTATTTATATTTCTTTTTGTTTCTCTTAAATATTGCTGATTGATCCATCGATTATTGTTTAAACTAAAACCAAACCAATTATACGTATCGTTGCCAATTGAAGGAAATCCGTAATAATTTTGTTCAATATTTTTGATATTAAAATACGTATTGTCAAAGCTTTTATCAGCATTACTAGTGCTATATGAATAATAACTTTGTTTCGGAGTTATTGGGTTAAATTGCCAATTATGAGACTTAAACTCATCTAAAGAAGCATCATACATAGACGCTAAAACTTCGGCAGCAACAGCATCATTTTTATCATTTTTGATGGTAAAACTCCAAGTTTCATCTTGGCCTGGTTGTAATTTATCTCTAAAAATATTGGTGCTAATTTCTATGGATTCTTGCTTTTCTGGAACATTAATTAGCAAGTTTCCGCTTTCAAAATAGTTGTAATTTGCAAAGTGATATTTAATTGCAAAACCACCATTATCTTCTTTTTTAACGGGAATTTTAATGGTTTTAGAATTGTTATTTAAGTCAACTAAATAGGTATCAATAATTTTATGATTCTTTTCAATTTGAACAACAACAGTCATGTTTTTTGAAGCAGAACTAATCTGTAGTTCAACATGATCTCCAACTCTATAAAAAGTTTTATTCGTGTTTATGATAAAAAGTTGGTTGTCTGCAATTTCATTTTCTTTGGATGAGAAAAGTGTTACTCTTTTTTCATCTTTTACTTCTTGATTAAATTTGTCTTTACTTTCTAAAACAACGATATATTTTCCTGAAATCCAGTTTTCTGTATTTTTTAAAATGATTTCTTTGGATGTTGAAGTGTCAAAATTTTCGCTAAAAACAAGTGCGCCTTTGTTCCAGTTTTTTTCATCACTTTCATCATCTGTATAAGGTTCATGCGGAAATAAGGTTCTAAATTCACTTTCAGAAATATCTTGATAATCGGGCGCAGCCCAAGGTCTTTTTCTTAAAGTCGTTTTTGGTGCTTGTAATTTGTAAATTTTTACAGTTCCTTGTGCAGCAACAAACTCATTATTTAAATTTTTTGTATCAATTCTTAAAATAGTTTCTTTCGCGTTTTTATCAATCTTTTCATCCAAAGAAATAGACGCAATTAACGAATGATAACCCACTTTTACAGTTGTAGTTGCACTGCGTGTTTCGCCGTTTATATCTGTAACATCTGCCGTAATTTCATAGGTAAAAGTGGGCAAACTTTCTTTAGAAACGCTTTCGTCTGGAAGTGCTTTAAAGGTGATGGAAAAATTACCAGATGCATCGGTGATGCTTTCTCCATTAATGATTTCTTGAGAGTTTGAAGCCGGGTTTGGTCTTCGCCAATAATACCAACTCGGATATTGTACTTTTCTGTGAACTCTGTAAATTACTTTCGCATCTGTAATATTTGCGCCAGAAAAAGCTTTTGCAAAACCATCTATGGTAACTGAATCATTGATTTTAAAACTTTCTGTAATAGGTTTAAATTCCGTTGCAAACTTTGGTCTTTTGTATTCTTCTACAGAAAAACGAGCTTCATTATCGTAGTCAAAATCAAAATCTGCATTTTCATAGAATTTGCTGTCATGTTCTGTACTTTCATCAACTTCAATATAAAATTCTCCTGTTAAACCATTATTCGGAATTATAAATTCGCCAGCAACAGAACCAAAATCATTCAACTTTAAATCTAAGGATTTTACTTCTTGATTATTTGCATCGTACAATGTTATCTCAACATACTCATTTTTAAAAACTTCGGATTTTTCTCCTTTTTTCTTAATAACAATGGCTTTAAAAAATACAGTTTGTCCCGGTCTGTAAATACTTCTGTCTGTAAAAATGAAGGGTTTTATAACAATATCTTCATCTGTGTTTTTGTAATTATTTCGATCGAATTTATAGAAATAATGTGAATCAAAATAAGCGAAATCATTTTTAGTTTTAACAGTAATATCAACATCGTTATATTGATTTTTACTCTTAAAAGAAGCAAATCCGTTTTTGTTTGTTGTTAATTTTTTATTGATATAATAATCTTCATGATTACTAGAGTTTTTTAAATGTATTTTAGCATTTTTAAAAGGTTTCCCAGTATTTCTATCAACAACTTGATAATTGTATTTCCCGTCAAAAGTATTTTCAATCAACGTTAAATTTGTAACTTGAATTTGCGCTGTTCCGTAAACGGATTTTTCTTCTAATTCTTCATTTTCTGAAGCAAGAATTACATACATTCCGCTTTCAAATTTTGGCACAATTACTTCTGTGGTGTGCTGTACATAATCGTGTTCGTTTCTTAGCTTATTTTGCCAATTTGCTGCTTTTTCTAACTGATTGATAAAATTTTTCTTATCTTCAAATTTATATAGTTTATTAAAAAGTTCTAATTTTTGTTGATTAATTTTATAAGCAGTAAAAAACAGTTTTTCAACATTGTTATAAGTTATTAAAAGTCTAGAATTTTTATCAATAGGA
>JANQTQ010000197.1 GCA_030731625.1 Polaribacter sp.
TTGAGCAGTACACAAAATCAGCTCCAAAGTTTGAAAACAAGGAAGCAGAATTGGATTATTTTTCTACCAAATTCTCATACAAAAAAGAAGACGGAAAAGTAGTTGGCAAACATCAAGGAGCACATTATTTTACAAAAGGTCAGCGTAAAGGATTAAATGTTGGCGGAACCAAAGAAGGTTTATATGTAATAGAAACCGATGTTGTAGAAAATGTAATTTATGCAGGCGAAGGAAAAGGTCACAAAGGTTTATATAGAAATGTGTTGTTTGTTGCTAACGAAGAAATTCATTGGATTCGTGAAGATTTAGCTTTAAAATCTGGAGAAACCATGCAAGTTGATGCAAGAATAAGATATCGACAAGCTTTAGATAACGCAACTTTATACAAAGTTGAAAGTGGTTTGTATGTGGAATTTGAAAATAAACAATCAGCAATCCAGGAAGGGCAGTTTGTTGCTTGGTATCAAAATGAAGAATTGTTAGGATCTGGAGTAATTTCGTAATTAAATTTATAAAATCGTAAAAAAGTAGTAATTTCGAAATATGAAGAAATTACTACTTTTTTTATGCGTCGCTAGTTTTTTTAGCACTTTTTCTCAAACAGAAGACGCTTGGGTTTATTTAAAAGACAAACCAAATGCTGCTACTTTTTTGCAAAATCCTTTGCAAATGCTTTCTCAGCGTTCTTTAGATAGAAGAACTACACAAAACATTCCTTTAGATTTAAAAGATGTTCCGGTTGAAGCAACGTATTACAATCAATTAAAAAATGTTGATGATATTACTGTTTTAGGAAAATCTAAATGGTTAAATGCGGTTCATATTCAGGGTGAAGAAACGAATATTAGAGCATTATTAAACAACTATTCTTTTATTGAATCCATTGAATTTGCTAACAAAAGTTTAAATGCAAATGCTAAAAATATTGGTAAAAAAATAGTTGCTTCACATCAAAATAAATTTACTGAAACTACCACTGATTTTAACTACGGAAATGCAGAAAATCAGATTAAAATGTTGAAAGGAGATTTTTTGCATCTACAAAATTTTACAGGAGAAGGCATGCAAATAGCCATTATTGATGCCGGATTTCCAAATGTAAATACACTTTCAGCCTTTCAAAGAATAAGAGATAATAATCAAATTTTAGGAGGTTATAATTTTGCTGATAGAAATTCTAATTTTTACACAAGAGATAGTCACGGAACACATGTTTTGTCTACAATTGCAGGTTATGTAGAAAATCAATTTGTTGGTACAGCTCCTGATGCAAAATTTTATTTATTTATATCAGAAATTGCAGAAACAGAGACTGTTTTAGAAGAAACTTTATGGGTTGAAGCTGCAGAAAGAGCCGATAGTTTAGGTGTAAATGTGATAAATACTTCTTTAGGGTATACTACTTATGATAATGAAAATCATAGTCATTCCTATGCAGATATGGATGGTAAAACTACTTTTATTTCTAGAGGAGCAGAAATTGGAGTTTCTAGAGGAATGATTTTAGTAAACTCAGCTGGAAATGATGGAAGTAGCTCTTGGAAATATATTGGTGCTCCTGCAGATGCAGCTGCTGTTTTTTCAATTGGTGCTGTTAATTTTTTAGAAAACATAGCTTCATTTAGTTCCTTTGGTCCAACGGCAGATGATAGAATAAAACCAGATGTTTTAGCGCAAGGGGTAAGCGCTGCCATTATAAACTATTTATCAGGAAACGTATCAACATCCAACGGAACGTCTTTTTCTTCTCCAATAATGACGGGAGTTGTAGCTTGTTTTTGGCAAGCTTTCCCAAATAAAACAAATTTTGAAATTATGGATTTGATTCGTAAATCTGCTGATAAATACAGTAATCCAACAGCTCAATATGGTTATGGAATTCCAGATTTTGAAGCTGCATATAATCAAGTTTTATCTATAAATGATTTTAGTAATTCTCAAATCAATATTTATCCAAATCCTATAAAAGATTCATTTTCTATTGCTGCGGATGCTATTTCCTTAGAAAATGTATCAATTCAGATTTTCAATATTTTAGGAGAAAAAGTATTAGAAAAATCAAAATTAATTTCAAATTCTGTTGATGTTTCTAATTTAGAAACCGGATTTTATATTTTAAAAATCCAGAACGATCATCAGCAAAAAACAGTTAAACTGATAAAGCAATAATGACAAATAAAATTACAGCACTTTTTAAAATTCAATATCCTATTATTCAAGGCGGCATGGTTTGGGTTTCTGGTTGGAAATTAGCTTCCGCAGTTTCAAATGCTGGAGGTTTAGGGTTAATTGGCGCAGGTTCTATGTATCCAGAGGTTTTAAGAGAACATATTCAAAAATGTAAAAAAGCAACTGATAAACCTTTTGGTATAAACGTGCCAATGTTATATCCTGATATTGAAAAAATAATGGATATTCTTATTGAAGAAGGAGTGAAGATTGTTTTTACTTCTGCTGGAAATCCAAAAACTTGGACTTCCTTTCTAAAAGAAAAAGGAATTACGGTTGTACATGTTGTAAGTTCTGTAAAGTTTGCTTTAAAAGCGGAAGCTGCCGGAGTTGACGCTGTAGTTTGCGAAGGTTTTGAAGCTGGTGGGCATAATGGACGTGAAGAAACTACCACTTTTACGTTAATACCCATGGTAAAAGAACAGGTAAAAATACCAGTAATTGCTGCTGGCGGAATTGCAAATGGAAGAGGAATGTTGGCTGCGATGGTTTTAGGTGCAGACGGAGTTCAAATATGAAGTAGATTTTCTGCAACCAATGAATCATCTGCACATCAAAATTTTAAAAACACAATTGTTGATGTAAATGACGGTGATACACATTTAACTTTAAAAGAATTGGCGCCGGTAAGATTGATTAAAAATAAATTTTACAATGAAGTACAAGAATTGTATCAGAAAAATCCTACAAACGAACAATTAAAAGAATTATTAGGAAGAGCAAGAGCAAAAAAAGGGATGTTTGAAGGGGATTTAGACGAAGGAGAACTAGAAATTGGCCAAATTGCTGGCTTAATTCATGAAATAAAACCTGCAAAAGAAGTTTTAAAAGAGATTATAGATGAATTTAATTTAGTTAAAACATACATAAAGAGGTTTTAATTTTTTTTTAAAAAAAAGTACATTTTATTTAGATATTATTTTTTTTGGCATTATCTTTGTAATTCAATAAACGTTGTTAGGAATTAATTTAGCAACAATAATTTTTTTATTATGAATAGAGGTACCGTAAAATTTTTCAATGAATCTAAAGGATTTGGATTTATCACTGAAGAAGGAAACAACAAAGAACATTTTGTACATGTGTCAGGATTAATCGACGAAATTCGTGAAAACGATGAAGTTGAATTTGACTTACAAGATGGAAGAAAAGGATTAAACGCAGTAAACGTAAGAGTATTATAATATATATCTATTACTAGTTAATTTTTTACCGAAAAGCCTATCAAATTTTGATAGGCTTTTTTTATTTACTAAATTATTTGGAAATAAAAACTATATTTTATATCATTAGTCATTTATTAGATTATATTTGCAGCTCAAGTTGTTAGTAATTAAATTAACAACACAATAATTTATTAGTATGAATAAAGGTACCGTAAAATTTTTCAATGAATCTAAAGGATTTGGATTTATCACTGAAGAAGGAAACAACAAAGAACATTTTGTACATGTGTCAGGATTAATCGACGAAATTCGTGAAAACGATGAAGTTGAATTTGACTTACAAGATGGAAGAAAAGGATTAAACGCAGTAAACGTAAGAGTATTATAATATATATCTATTACTAGTTAAATTTTTATCTAAAAGCCTATCAAAATTTTGATAGGCTTTTTTATTTTTAATAAATTTTTGTATGATTCTCGACGCAAGAAAAAGAGCAAATATTAAAATTGGAATATTTGTAGAAATAGTTCTAAAAGCAAATCAACGAACAGGCGAATTAACGCAAGGCGTTGTTACTAAGATTTTAACAAAATCGGTATCGCATCCTTATGGAATTAAAGTACAGCTAGAATCTGGATTAATTGGACGAGTAAAAAATATTATTTAGCAAGAATTTTAATATCGTACACTTTTCCGCTCTTATTATTTAGCTTATTCTCTCTTAACCATGGGTTTAATATTTTAAATTCTTTGTAATTTAAACCGTAATTTTTAGCAAAAGTTGTAATATTAGGAATCTCTGTATCTACTTGAATTGTAATTGTTTTTGGTAAAGTATATAAATCTTCTTGTTCAAACACAAAACCATATTTTTCTGGATTGCCAATAACTTCTTTCAAAGCGATAATTCTAAAAACATAGCGTTCTGTTTCGTCAGGTAGAAGAGCGTCATAATAAGTGTCAACTTCTTGTTCTTTCATCCTTCTAGAAACGCCATACAAACCAGCATTATAAGAAGCAGCTGCCAAAGTCCAAGATCCAAATTTGCTTTTAGAATTTTTTAAATATGCAGCGGCTACTTCAGTAGATTTTTCAATATTATATCTTTCATCTACATTATCATTTATTTCTAAACCATATTCTTTCCCAGTTTCTTTCATAAAATGCCACATACCTGCAGCACCTACAGACGATGTTTCATCTGTAAAACCACTTTCTGCCAATGCTAAATATTTAAAATCATCTGGTAAACCATATTTTGCTAATAAAGGTTCTATAATAGGAAAATATTTATTTGAACGTTTTAAAAGCAGTAATCCATTAGATTGCCAATAGGTATTTACTAACAATTCTCTTTCCATTCTTTCTTTTACATCTGCAATTTCAAGAGGTACGCGTTCTCCTGCAAGATTTAAATTATCGGGTAATTTTAAAGCTTGTATTTTATAGTTAATATGTGTGCCTATTTTTGGATCATTTATTACGGATGTTTCCTTCTTATTACTGGCATTTATACCTAAAAGAATTACAGAAATTACACTTAAAATAGAAACAATTTTGAAAGTATTACTCATGTTATTTATAAATTTGATATATAA
The DNA here is from genome assembly GCA_030731625.1 of Polaribacter sp. Classification (GTDB taxonomy): domain Bacteria; phylum Bacteroidota; class Bacteroidia; order Flavobacteriales; family Flavobacteriaceae; genus Polaribacter. Next base: position 4,995 of record JANQTQ010000197.1, read on the forward strand.
AAGTACTATATTTTTGTTAGTTAATTTAAATATGTATTAATAATTTCTGATATTCTTTTTGCTTTTGTCATAATCATAGCGTGATCTCCGTCTATAATTTGTTCGCAATTATGAATATATTTAATAGGGAAAACGTTGTCTTTTGTACCATGAATGTGTAGAATATTCTTTGAAGAAGTTTCTTGTTGCCAATTTAAAACAGTGTGTATAGACCATTCTATATAGGTTTTATCTCTAACTGTTAGGTAGCGTTTATAGTTCTCTGCTTTTTTCTTAAGGTATTTACCAACAAAAAATTTACTATACTTCTCAAAATTAGTAATGATAGTTGTAGGAAAAAGCTTGTAAATATTACTAGCTATTGCAAATTTAAACCTTCTTGGAAATTCATTTTTTGACTTTACGCTTGATATAATAATAGTTTTTTTTACATCGATGTATTTACTCATTTCTTGTACAATAATTCCACCAAAAGAAACACCTAATAAAACTGGGTTTTCATGGTTTATATCATCTACCATTCTCATGGTGTAATTTGCAAGTGTTTCGTCTTTAGATAGTGGATTTTTCCATTCTAAGTAATGCAATTCATAATCATTTGATAGTTGGAGCTTTTTAAAAATATCTGGACCAACTCCCAATCCAGGCATAAAGTATATATGTTCTTTAGACATTTTTGTGTTTCTTTTCTATGTTCAATTTTAATGCCAAATTTTAAATTATAAGGCTTTTTTATCAGAAATTTTTCTCAGCGATACACATTATTTTTGCCATGGTATTTTTTAAATTCATCCAAAATAAAATGTGTAAAAAGGGAGTTTTATTTATTACATAAAAAGGGTATTTTTAATGAAAATTAAATGTATTAAAGCTGATGGTTTTTGAAACAGAAAGATTAAAAGTAAGATTCTTGACCATTGGTGATGCTCAAGAATTTCATGCTATGCAAAGTAATCTTAAGGTGATGCAATTTGCTGATGGTGATATTAAAAATCTTGAGGAAAACACAGATGAATTAAAAGAGTTAATTAGTAGATACACAATTGAAAATAATGATTTTTGGATTTATGCAATAGAAAAAATATCTGATAATCAATTTATTGGTACAGTTGCGCTCGTAAAGGACGCATATAATGATGATGAAATTGGATATCGATTTTTAGAAACATTTTGGGGATTAGGTTTTGGTTCTGAAATTTGTAGCGGCTTAGTTTCTTACTGTAAACGTATAGGATTTAAAAAAATAATAGCCTATGTTATTGATGAAAATATAGCATCAGTAAAAATATTAGAAAAAAACAATTTTACAATTTTAAAAAAATATACCAATCAAGATTTACAGTTAACAGAAACCAAATACCAATTAAAAATAGTTACAGAATAAAATTTACAGATTTTAATTAAGTTTTTAAAGAAATCTTTAGAATTAATAATTTACATAATCAATAATTTCTAAACCATAGCCAATCATACCAACTCTTTTTGATTGTTGTGTATTGGTAATCAGTTTTAATTTACTGATGTTTAGATCATGTAAAATTTGAGCACCAATACCAAAGTCTCTTTGATCCATGCCAATAGCAGGCGCTTTTAATTCGCCATTTTTCTGACTTTCTTTTAAAATAGATAATCTGCTTAATAAGTTTTTAGATTCATTTTGTTGATTGATAAATAAAATAGCGCCTTTTTGTGCTTCATTGATTACTTGAAACATTTGGTCTAGTTTTTTATCAGCATTATTTGTTAAAGTGCCAAGAATATCATTATTTACTAAAGTAGAATTTATTCTAGTTAAAACACCTTCGTCGTTTGTCCAAGAACCTTTTGTAAGCGCAATATGAACTTGATTATTTGTGGTTTGTTTGTAAGCTCTTAATCTAAATTTTCCAAAACGAGTTTCAATTTCAAAATCCTCTTTCTTTTCAATTAAAGAATCATGTTCCATTCTGTAAGCCACTAAATCTTCTATAGAAACAATTTTGATATCGAATTTTTTTGCGACTTTTAAAAGTTCTGGCAGACGTGCCATTGTGCCATCTTCGTTCATGATTTCTACAATAACCCCTGCTGGTTTTAAACCAGCTAAGCGAGCAAAGTCAATAGCAGCTTCTGTATGCCCCGTTCTGCGTAACACACCTCCTTCTTTAGCTCTTAAAGGGAAAATATGACCTGGTCTTGCTAAATCAAAAGGTTTTGTTGAGCTATCAATTAGTGCATTAATTGTTAAGGCTCTATCTGATGCAGATATGCCAGTTGTAACACCTTTTCCTCGTAAATCAACAGAAACAGTAAAGGCAGTTTCCATAGGATCGGTGTTGTTATGTACCATCATTCCTAGTTCTAATTCTTTACATCGTTTTTCAGTTAATGGTGTACAAATTAAACCACGTCCATGAGTTGCCATAAAATTGACCATTTCTGGAGTAACTTTTTCTGCGGCAGCTAAAAAGTCCCCTTCATTTTCACGATTTTCATCATCAACAACAATTATAACTTTACCATTTCTAATATCGTTAATTGCTTCTTCTATGGTATTTAATTGTGTTTCTATTTTAAAATCTTGTGCCGTCATATTTTGGTACTTTTCTTTGGTGTAAATTTTTTGAAAAAATTTGTAATTGGTTGTAAAAAGGAATTTATATTAAAAATACCTTTGTCTTTAGTAGCTCTTCTTGTTAGCAATATGGCAACTGGTGTCATAATTATCGCTGAAATCCAAGAGCCTAAAAAGGATGTTATTGAGCTTTCTTCTGCCAGATTTTTACCAAAAGTATTTGCAAAGAAATAGATAACATATATTGCTATTGCTAAAATCATTGGCAATCCAAAACCACCCTTTCTAATAATAGATCCTAACGGAGCACCTATAAAAAAGAGTATAATACAAGATAATGAAAATGCAAATCTGTTATAGTATTCGGTGTCGTAAAAGTTCAATATTTTTCTACCCCATTTAATTGTAACGTTATTGTTGTTTAAAGTGCTAACAACTCTATTCGTTTTTGCAATGGCAGAATTTAAAATGGTAACTTTTTCTTTATCTTCAAAATTTTGAATAACATTACTATCTAATTTTTTATTTTTTAGAGAATCTGGGTATTTATATAAGTCACTTGCTTGCGTGCTTAAAAAAATATTTCTTGCTCTAATATCTAACTCTTCGTAATATTTTTCTTTTAATTTAGGAATTGTATCTTTAATCTCCTTTAAAGTATACATCATTGGATATCCTTTACTTTTTGTAGTATCTACAGCTGTGCTTAAGCCTCCAATATCTATATTAAATTCATATTCTTTAAAAGTAGCGTTTGATGCTGCCATTTTTGCTCTTTTTATAGAGGTTCTGGCAGATTTTATATGTTCTTCATAATAATTACCATCATATAAAATAAAGGTCATATACCTACTTCCTTCTTCAGTAACAATTTTACCGCTTTTTGCAGTAATTACTTTTTGATTTCCTCTATTGCTTTTTAAATCATAGATTAAAACATTTTTTAAGAGGTTTTTATCTTCACCATATTTTTCATCAAATTTTATTTGATAGCCAGGTAAATCTGCATTAAAACTTCCAGGAATTAAAGCCATTGCTGGTTGTTTCTTTTTAATATTATTTTTTAAATTAATTTGTTCATAAACTGCATAAGGATACACATTGTTTAAAAACAAAAAGTTAATTCCGCTTAAAAAAATAGCTAAAATTCCAAGAGGTCTAACTAAACGTTGTAAAGAAACACCAGCAGATTTTGCTGCGGCAAATTCATAATTTTCGCCTAAAGTTCCTAGAGCCATTATGGATGATAATAATACACCAATTGGTAATGCCTGCGGAATGATCATTAAAGTTGTATAATACAAAAACTTTAATATAAAAATTAGGCTAATACCCTTACCTGCAATATTTTCAAATGCTTGCCATAAAGCTTGCATTACTAGCACAAAAAGTACTATTAAAAATGTTGCTATAAAAGGTCTAAAAAAACTTTTTAGGATGTATTTATCTAAAATTTTCATAAAACGTAAAAATAGCATCTTAATAATTAAGATGCTACTATTTTTCTGTTAATTGAAATAATTAATCTATTGTATAATTCTGATTTAAATACTTTTTTTTATCGAATTTAAAAAATGATTCTGATAGTGTTTGATTACTTTTAAAATCTGTGATCGTAAATGTCGTTTTAGACCCATTAGATCCTGTTTGAATTAATTTGTAAATATGCATTGTTTTAGCGTCGATGCCTAACTCTACTTTTACAATGTCTGAATCGCTATCAATTGGGTTTAACGTTACATACTGAATTTTTCTACCATTCATGTCTTGTAGCTTACCCATTTTAAAATTATACCCATTTTTATAAAAAGTTAATAGTTTAGAAGGGTAAATAAAACCATCGTCACCATCTAAATCGCCAGTAGTGATAGAGATTTCTTTTTCGTCATTATTAATAACATATAATTTTTTACCATCGTAGATAAAATTATTGCCTAAATATTTTAGATTGTATTTTTCTCCTTGTAAATAAATTTCGCCTCTAATTGGTGGTTCATCACCTTCTTTTATACCCGCTTCTTGGTTGCTTAAAGTTTGACTAAACCCAATAAACATATTTTGATAAGCGCCCATTTTTGCAGAAACTTGTTCAAGTAAAGATTTTGCTTCTTTTGAGTTTTGAGAAAAAGTAATTGCTGTAATAAATAAGCTTAATAATAAAGTTGTAAATTTTTTCATATTTAATAAGTGTCAACTCGATTTGTATCGAGGTTTATAATTTTTTTTCGTTTTCTAATAATTGTTCTAATGCAACAAAATCTGCCACTAAAACTTGTCTAGCTTTGCTACCTTCAAAACCACCAACAATACCTGCAGCTTCTAATTGGTCAATTAATCGTCCGGCTCTATTGTATCCTAATTTTAATTTTCTTTGTAACAAAGATGCAGAACCTTGTTGCGCTGTAACAATAATTTCTGCGGCATCTTTAAATAATTTATCTCTGTCAGAAATATCAATATCAATACTTGTGCCACTTTCGTCGTCTACATATTCTGGTAATAAATAAGCTTCTGCATATGCTTTTTGAGAACCAATAAAATCAGTTATTTTTTCAACCTCTGGAGTGTCTACAAATGCACACTGAATTCTGCTTAGCTCGTTACCAGCAGTATAAAGTAAATCTCCACGACCAATCAATTGATCAGCTCCACCAGAATCTAAAATGGTTCTAGAATCTATTTTTGATGTAACTCTAAATGCAATTCTTGCAGGGAAATTTGCTTTTATAATACCCGTAATTACGTTTACAGAAGGTCTTTGAGTAGCCACAATTAAATGGATTCCAATTGCTCTAGCCAACTGAGCTAAACGTGCAATAGGGGTTTCTACTTCTTTACCAGCCGTCATAATTAAATCTGCAAATTCATCAATTACTAATACAATGTATGGTAAAAAATGATGCCCATCATTAGGGTTTAATTTACGTTTTTTAAACTTAACATTATATTCTTTAATGTTTCTAACCATGGCTAATTTTAACAAGTCGTACCTGTTATCCATTTCAATACATAAAGAATTTAATGTGTGTACAACTTTTGTTGTATCCGTAATTATTGCCTCTTCTACATTTGGGAGTTTTGCTAAATAATGACGCTCAATTTTATTAAATAACGTTAATTCTACTTTTTTAGGATCTACCAAAATAAATTTTACTTCAGCAGGATGTTTCTTATATAAAAGTGATGTTAAAACCGCATTTAAACCAACAGATTTTCCTTGCCCCGTTGCTCCGGCCATTAATAAGTGAGGCATTTTAGCCAAATCCACAACAAAAGTTTCGTTTGATATTGTTTTACCTAAAGCAATTGGCAATTCCATTTGACTTTCTTGAAATTTCTTTGAAGAAATAACAGAGTGCATAGAAACAATGGTTGCTTTTTTATTTGGTACTTCTATACCAATTGTACCTTTTCCAGGAATCGGAGCAATAATTCTAATACCTAAAGCCGATAGTGATAATGCAATATCATCTTCTAGATTTTTAATTTTAGAAATTCTAATTCCGGCTTCAGGAACAATTTCATATAAAGTAATCGTTGGTCCAACAGTCGCTTTAATTTCTGCAATTCCAATTTTGTAGTTTTTTAAAGTATCAACAATTCTATCTTTGTTTGCCTCTAATTCTTGTGGATCAATAGAAATACTTTCGTTGTATTGTTTTAGTAAATTAAAAGTTGGGAATTTAAAGTTGGACAACTCTAACGTAGGATCAAATTCTCCAAAATCTTTTACTAATTTATCAGAGAGATTTTCTGTAGAAGATTCTTCTTCCTCGGTTTCTTCGATATCAATTTCTATTTCTTTTTCAACAATATTTAATTCAGGAACTTTATCAATTTTTAAAACAATTCCTCCGTTTTCTGATGAAATAGTAGAGTGTTTTTGAATTGTTGGCTGTAAGTTTTCTGATGGTATTTCGAAGTTTGATTTTTTATTCTTGCTTAAAGATATTGTATCAGAACTCTCTTCCTCATCAGTATTATCATTTAAAACAGTTTTACTAATTGTTTTATCGGATGAGTTTTCGACACTTTCATTTTCTAAATCGTTTCCTTCTCTATCTAACTTTTTTTGCTTTATATTTTCAATATAAGTATCCAAAGAAACCTTATAACGAATAATTAAGTACGTAACAAATGTAAAAAGTAAAACGATAATTAAACCTGTTTTACCAATAAATGCTTGTAAATAATGGTTGATTTCAAAACCTACAACGCCAGATAAAAGTGCATATTTTACGTTTAAAAATCCTAAAGTAACAGAAATCCATAACATAGATAGTAAACTCCAATTCCAAGATATAATTATTTTCGAAAGTTTATTTTTTACAAGTAGCTGAAATCCAGTTAGAAAAACTTGATATGCAATTATAAACGCAGCTAAACCAAAACCGTCATATATAAAATAGTTACTTAAATTAGCGCCAATTTTGCCTAATAGATTTTTGCTGTCGACCGTTTTATCAGTTAAATAATTTAAAGAACTTTGATCTTCTTGCCAATTAAAGAAGAATGATATAAAGGCAATGCCCAAAAACACTGCAAACAATATTAAAAATATTGAAAAAAGTGTTTTTGATTGTCTTGTTTTTAAAAAAGAAAAAAAGTTTGTTTTCTCTGCTTTTTTAACTGTTGATTTATGGGTGCTTATTTTTTTTCTAGCCATTAAAATTTAATAATACTTTTTAAAAAGTAAATATACCTATTTACTTAAAATAACAATAAAATTTTAGGTACATAGATAAAACCTGCAACTATTAAAGAAATAAGTGCTGCAAATGTTGGTATACCAGCAGCTATATCTTTAACTAACCCAATTTTTACATGAAATTCTGGATGCACAAAATCTGCTAATTCTTCAATTGCAGTATTTGCTGCTTCTGCCACTAAAACAAGGCCAATAACAATAAATTGTAAACACCATTCGGTTGAAGATATATTAAAATAAAATCCTAATATAGTTGCAATTAAGGCAAAAAATAATTGAGCTTTTATACTATCTTCTGTTGTAATTAAAATATAAAAACCTTTAAAGGCATATTTTAAACTCCTTAATCGTCCTCTTAAATAACCATCATTAGGATTCTTCATAAATTAAATTGCTTTTAAAGCAGCTTGGTAATTTGGTTCGTTAACAATTTCAGAAACTTGTTCTGTGTAGGTTACATTTCCATTAACGTCTAAAATAACAATTGCTCTAGAGTGTAAATGTGCAAGTGGTCCGTTTGTAATTTCTAATTCATAATCTTTACCAAAATTACCGGTAGCAAAATCAGAAAGCATCACAACATTATCAATACCTTCTGCACCACAAAAACGAGCTTGAGCAAATGGTAAATCTTTAGAAATACATAAAACTACTGTGT
>JANQTQ010000198.1 GCA_030731625.1 Polaribacter sp.
CAACTGCGACTGAAAACTGTAAACTAAACTATTTAACTTCTCACTTGTCCATTTCCATGAACATACCATTTATTAGTTACCAAATGTTGCAAACCAATGGGGCCGCGTTGGTGTAATTTATCTGTACTAATGGCTAATTCGCCACCCAAACCTAATTGACCTCCATCTGTAAAACGTGTTGATGCATTATGATACACAGCAGCAGTATCTACGTTTTCCATGAATAGTTTTGCTTCGGATTCATTTTTTGTAATAATAACTGATGAATGTCCACCAGAATAGGTATTAATCATGGTTATTGCAGCTGAGTTTGATTCAATTTCTCCAATCACAATTTTATAATCTAAAAATTCTTCGTACCAAACTTGGTTTGATGAAATTTGTTCTAGTTGATGAGATTTTGATATAGTTTCATCGCCTAAAACCTGAATTTTAGCTTCCGTTAATTTAGATATTAAGTGATTGATGAATTCTTTTTTATTCGGTAAATTTTCATCAATTAAAACTTTATCAACAGCATTACAAGCAGAAATTTTAGATTTTCCGTTTAATATAATAGCAATTGCAATATCTAAATCTGCTTCTTTAGAAACATACACAAAATTGTTTCCTCGTCCGCTAATAATCACCGGACAAGTAGCGTGTTCTTTAACAAAAGCAATTAACTTTTCTCCGCCTCTTGGTACAATTAAATCTACTTTTTGAGTTGGTTTTTCTAAAAATTCTTGTGTTTCTGTTCTGTTAAATTGTAAATATTCTACCCAATTTGTGGCTGCATTGTGTTGTTTTAAAGCTTGATGCCACAATTCAACAATTTTTAAATTCGAATTTAAAGACTCTTTTCCGCCTTTTAATAAAATTTTATTTCCAGATTTAAAAGCAATTCCTGCAGCTTCAACAGTAACGTCTGGTCTAGATTCATAAATAATTAGAACCGTACCAAAAGAAGCTGTTTTATTATACACTTGCATTCCGTTTTCATGCTTAAAACTAAAACGAATTAAACCCACAGGATCATCTTGCGAAGCCAAGTGTTTTGCAGCTTTAATCATTTCATCAACTTTTGAATCATCAACTTTTAAACGATCAAACATAGAAATATCATCACCTTTATAAGCTTCTAAATCTTTTTTGTTGATGCTAATTATTGTGTTTCTTTCTTGTTCTAAAAGCGCTGCCATTGTTAGTAAAACAGCATTTCTAGTTTCTATGGATAAAAGGGTATTCATTTTTTCAGTATTCAGTATTCAGTATTCAGTGCTCAGTTTTCAGTAGCAGTTTTCAGTATCAGTTTAAAAAAACTTAGCGTTCTTTTGGAAAAACCTTTGCTTTTCTCTGCGTTTAAATTTAATTTTTTAAAACATCAACCAATGCTTCAAAAAATTGATTGATATGTTCCTTTTTTACGGTTAACGGAGGTAAAATTCTTAATAGCTTTTTATTAGATGCGCCACCCGTAAAAATATGATACTCGTAAATTAATTTTTTTCTTAAATCACCAACTTCAAAATCAAACTCTAAACCTAACATTAATCCTTTTCCTTTTATTTTTTTGATTTGAGGAATTTCTTTGGCTTTTTCAATAAAATAGACAGACATTTCATTTACATTGTCCATTAATTTTTCTTCTTCGAGTGTATTTAAAACGGCTAAGCCAGCAGCACAAGCCAGATGGTTTCCACCAAAAGTGGTTCCTAACATTCCGAATTTTGCTTCAATACAAGGATGAATTAAGATTCCTCCAATAGGAAAACCATTTCCCATTCCTTTTGCAATGGAAATTATATCCGGAGTTACATTATAATGTTGAAAAGCAAAAAACTTTCCAGATCTTCCGTAACCAGATTGCACTTCATCAGCAATAAAAAAAGTAGTATTTGCTTTACAAAGCACGTCAACTTCTTCAAAGAATTCTTTTGTTGCGATGTCTAAACCTCCAACACCTTGAATAAATTCAACAATAACAGCACAAACATCCCCTTTTTCAAGTTCTGTTTTAACAGCCTCGATATCATTTAATTCAAGAATTGTAACTTTTTGTTGCGCATTAATCGGAGCAATAATTCCAGGATTGTCAGTTGCAGCTACAGCAGCAGAAGTTCGTCCATGAAATCCGTTTTTAAACGCAATAACTCTAGATTTATTAGTAACAAAAGACGCTAATTTTAACGCATTTTCATTTGCTTCTGCACCAGAATTACATAAAAATAATTCATAGTCTTTACATCCAGAAACGGCTTCTAATCTATCTGCTAATTCAACCTGTAAAGGATTCTGAATAGCATTAGAATAAAAACCTAATTTTGCAACTTGGTTAGAAATTGCTGCTACATAATTTGGATGCGCATGACCAATAGAAATTACGGCATGACCTCCATATAAATCTAAATATTCTGTTCCTTTTTCATCATAAACATATACATCTTTTGCAGAAACAGGTGTAATATTATAAAGAGGATAAACGTTAAATAATGGCATAATTTTAATTTTTTATTTGATTTATTTTATCAAATGATTTGTTGATTCCTTTAATTAAAGAAGAACTTAAACCTTGGTGTTCCATTTCGTTTAAACCTTCAATGGTGCAACCTCCAGGAGTGGTAACTCGGTCTATTTCTGCTTCTGGATGTCTACCAGATTCTTTTAATAAACTAGCCGCTCCAAAACAGGTTTGCATTGCTAATTCATGCGCTACATTTGCTTCAAAACCTAACTGAATTGCGCCCTGAGTTGTTGCACGAATTAAACGCATCCAAAAAGCAATTCCGCTTGCACAAATAACCGTTGCAGCTTGTAATTGTTCTTCCGGAATTTCTAATGAAACACCCAAACTGTTAAAAATAGTTTTTGCCAATTCTACTTTTTCTTTCCCTTTTGTATTCGGAGAAAGACAGGTCATAGATTGCCCAACAGAAGCAGCAGTATTTGGCATTGAACGAATAATAAAAGTATCGGCACCAACTATAGCTTCAATTTTTGCAATAGAAAATCCTGTGATAACAGAAATTAAAACATGATTTTCTTTTAATAATGGTTTTACGCTTGTTAAAATAGTCTCTAAATGTCTTGGCTGAACCGCAAAAATTAAAATATCAGAATTTTTAATAGCTTCCGTATTATCAGAAGTTAAAATTACTTCACTAAAGTCATTAAAATCTTTAATAGAATTGGTGTTTCTTTTGGTTAAATACAACGTACTTACCACTTTATTTTTCAATAAACCCTTTGCGATAGATTGTCCTAAACTGCCAGCTCCAATAATTGCTACTTTCATATTTTATTCTTTTTTGGGCGTTACCTAAAGGTCGCGCTTTACACTATATCTTTTTCTTCGTTCCTCAAAAAAAGGATGCCGTTCCAATCGCTAACGCGAGTTCGTTGCGATTAAAAATAATTTGCTTTTAAATTCAACCCTAACGTTTCTTCAAAGCCGTACATTAAATTCATATTCTGAATTGCTTGACCAGAAGCGCCTTTTAATAAATTATCTATGGCGCTTGTAATCAGTAATTTATTGTTGTGTTTTGCCAAATGAATTAAACATTTATTGGTGTTTACAACTTGTTTCATGTGAATATCAACATCAGAAACAAACGTAAACGCAGCGTCTTTATAATATTCTTTATACATTTTTTTAGCATCTTCAATGCTGCCATCAAACTTTGTATAGATTGTTGCAAAAATTCCTCTAGAAAAATTCCCTCTATTTGGCACAAAATTAATTTCCGAATTAAAATCAGCTTGTAATTGATGTACCGTTTGATTAATTTCTCCTAAATGTTGATGATTAAATGCTTTATAATGCGAAAAATTATTGTCTCTCCACGTAAAATGAGTAGTTTCAGATAACGAAGTTCCTGCACCAGTCGCACCAGTTACGGCATTAATATGAACATCATTTTTTAACAAACCATTTGCAGCCAAAGGCAAAATTGCCAATTGCAAAGCCGTTGCAAAACAACCCGGATTTGCAATATATTTTGCTGTTTTTATAATTTCTTTATCCAATTCTGGTAAACCATAAACAAAGTCTTTTCCATCGAAATTTTTATCAGCAAGTAATCTAAAATCATTACTTAAATCGATGATTTTTGTAGTATCAGAAAAACTATTTTTGGCTAAAAAAGCAGTTGAATTTCCGTGACCTAAACATAAAAACAAAACATCAACATCAGCATTAATTTCGCTTGTAAAATTAAGTTCAGTATCGCCAATTAAATCTTGATGAACTTTGTACAATTTATTGCCAGCATTAGATGTACTGTACACAAAATTGATAGTTGTGTTTGGATGATTTAGTAATAATCTAATTAATTCTCCTGCCGTATAACCTGCGCCACCGATAATTCCTATTTCTAAATTTTTCATTTTTATAAAAGCGTAATTGTGTAATTGTATAATTGTTTAATAGTCGTGAAACACAAACAGTTAAACTTTTAAACAATTAAACGATTCAACATTATTTGTTTACTAATTGATATATTTTATTCTGATTTCCTAAAATCTTGATAAAACCTTTTGCATCATCTGCAGTCCACGCTTTATTTTCTTCGCCATACGTACTAAAATCACTCGACATTAAATCGTGTTTAGAAACAATACCATCCAAAGAAAAATGATATGGTTTTAAACTTACAGTAACATCTCCAGAAACCATTTTTTGAGAACTTTGTAAAAAAGCTTCCGTATCTCTCATTACAGGGTCTAAATATTGCCCCTCGTGTAAATGCATTCCGTAGAAACTAGACAAATATTCTTTGTGTTGTAATTGCCATTTTGTTAACGTATGTTTTTCTAAAAGATGATGTGCTTTTACGGTAATTAAAGCAGCTGCAGCTTCAAAACCAACTCTTCCTTTTGTACCAACAATAGTATCACCAACATGAATATCTCTACCAATTGCAAATGCGGAAGCTAATACATTTAGTTTTTCAATGTTTACTTCTGGCTTATTTTCTTGTCCGTTTAAAGCAATAAATTCGCCATTTTTAAACGTCAACGTTACTTTTTCTTCGCCTTCTTTTTTTAATTGAGAAGGATACGCCTCGCTAGGTAAAGGCAATTCTGATTTTAAAGTTTCAACGCCACCAACACTAGTTCCCCAAAGGCCTTTATTTACAGAGTATTTAGATTTTTCCCAAGGCATATCAATTCCTTCGGCTTTTAAATAATCTATTTCTTCTTGTCTTGCTAATTTTTTATCTCTAATTGGCGTAATAATTTTGATGCCAGGAGCTAACGTTTGAAAAATCATATCAAAACGAACTTGGTCATTTCCTGCACCTGTACTTCCGTGTGCAATATATTCTGCACCAATACTTTTTGCGTATTCTACAATTTCTATTGCTTGAATAATTCTTTCTGCGCTTACAGAAAGCGGATATGTACTGTTTTTTAATACGTTTCCAAAAATTAAATACTTTACTACTTTATTGTAAAAAGTAGCAACAGCATCGATATTTTTATACGTAGAAACGCCCATTTTATAAGCGTTACTTTCTATATGAGCTATTTCTTCTTTTGTAAAACCACCTGTGTTTACACTTACTGCGTGAACATCATATTCTTTTGATAAACTTACAGCACAGTATGAGGTATCTAAACCACCGCTATATGCAATTACTAATTTTTTCATTTTTTTTCTTTTTTTAAGAATAAACTTTGTTTTATATGTTCTAGTCTTCTAAAAACATTTTCTTTAACGACTTTAGGATCTTCTGTGCTTTTATTTTTTGGGTCATATAACATGCCCGTGCATAAACACATTTTTCTTTCTGTTCTAGTTAAAACGTCATAGTTTCTGCAAGTTTGGCATCCATCCCAAAAAGTAGGATCATCTGTTAATTCAGAAAAAGTTACCGGTTTGTAACCTAACTCGGTATTTAGTTTCATAACTGCTAATCCAGTAGTGATACTAAATACTTTAGCATCTGGAAACTTTGTTCGAGAATGATTGAAAATTACTTGCTTTATCAATTTTGCCAATCCTATATTTCTATAATCTGGATGCACAATTAAACCAGAATTGGCAACAAATTTTCCATGTCCCCATTTTTCTATGTAGCAAAATCCGGCAAATTTATCGCCATCTAAAGCAATTACTGCATTCCCATTTTCCATTTTGGTAGCTATATATTCTGGTTTTCTTTTTGCTATACCAGTACCTCTAACAAGAGCAGCATCTTCAATAGTTTTGCAAATAATTTCTGCGTAAGCAATATGTGATATATTAGCAATTACAATTTCCATTGCATTGAGTTTTAATGTTAAAAAATAATTTTATCTGATTGTATAATTGTAGAACCGGGCTCACCTAAATTCTTTAAATAGTGAAATACCCCAAAGGGCGAAAAGTTGAAGCCCTTCGTACAGTTTTTGTGTTATTTGTTAAAATAACTAAAGGATGTAAGTAAGTTTTGTTTGTGTTGTTCACGGTGAAAAAATAAATGATTAATACTATAATAGATTTTTATACGGTTAATTTTAAATATTAACAACGTCGATTGCGCAAACGCAAAAAGTTAGCTATTGAAGTATACAATTTATATTCTCTTGAAGTAATCATAGTGCTAAAGTAATTTTTTTTTAAAACTTATTGCCAAAAAGATCTTCCTTTTTTAAAAGTTTTATCAATTTTAAACAAAATTTGATTTTGAGTTAAAAATTAATCAAAATAATTCTTAAATATTCATTTTTTGATAATTAGTAATGTCAATTTACTAGTGGATTTTGATTGTTTCAACCTTATTTTTTAAAATAGTACAGTTCATCCATTAAAAATTACAATTCAGTTGATTTAAATTTTAAAATTTATACTTCTGTTGCAAATTTGTATCATAATTAATCAATAAAATAAAACCATTATGAAAATTTTAGTAGCAATTATAGTAACAGCAGTTTTATCAATTTCAACTTCATTAACTGCTCAAGAAAAAATGAGTATTACGGCAACAGTTGTAAATGTAACTTCTAACGAAGGAAAAGTAAGTTTTGCTTTGTATGATAAAGAAAATTTTAGAATGAAGCCTTTGCAAGGTGCATCATCTGAAATTAAAGAAGGTAAAAGTGTTATTGTTTTTGAAAATATAGCTGCTGGTGAATATGCAATTATTTGTTTTCATGACAAGAATAATAATGATAAAATGGATTTTTCAACCAACGGAATGCCTTTAGAAAGTTATGGTGCTTCTAATAATGTAATGAATTTTGGTCCTCCAAATTATGAGGATGCTAAATTTGCAGTTACCGATAAAAATGTATCTTTAGAAATCCGTTTCTAGTGCGTATTCTTTAAAATTATAATTTCCAAAAATGAGATCTTCAAACACAAGTTTTATAAATAAAATAAAAAAAGACGTTATAGTTTGTACCAAACTAACCGTAGTATTAGGTATTGTTTTTATAGTTATAAATCAGCAGTTTACTGTAAAAGGAATGGCGTATGTTTTTTTTATTTCTGCAATGTATTCTTTTGTTTTGGGTCTTGGAAATGGAGTTATTAATGAGTACTTAACCACTAAATGGGATTGGGTTAAAGAAACTAATAAAAGAGTTTGGGCGGGTATCATAGCAACTTTTTTGTACACAGTTTCGGCAGTTTTGGTAATTCATTATATTCAATACATTTTACTTTTTGGGTATGATATTAATGATTTTTTTAAAGGTTTTTTAATCTGGACACATTTATTTGCAATTATTTTTTCTTTAGGTGTAGCAGCTTTTTTTCATGCAAAAAGTTTTATGGTAAACTGGAAAGCTGCAATGACCCAAGAAACGACAAAACAAGAAATTGTAGCCAAAACAGAAACTGCAAAATTTGAGTCGTTAAAAAGCCAAATTGATCCACACTTTTTGTTTAATAGTTTAAATGTATTAACGAGTTTAATTGGCGAAAATCCTGCGCAAGCAGAAAAATTTACTACAAAACTATCTAAAATTTACAGATATGTTTTAGAGCAAAGAAACAAAGATTTAACAACGCTTACAGAAGAATTAAAGTTTGCGAAAACCTATATGGAATTACTAGGAATGCGTTTTGAAGACGCTGTAAAGTTTAATATTCCTGATGCAGTTAGCAATCCAGATTTAAAGATTGTACCTCTTTCTTTGCAACTTTTATTAGAGAATGCCGTAAAACACAATGTAGTTTCATCATCTAAACCATTAACGATTCATATTTATGAAAAAGATGATTATTTAATTGTAGAAAACAATATCAATCCTAAAGAAGCAATAGGTAAAAGTACTAAAGTTGGCCTGCAAAATATTGCAGACAGATACGGATTAATGACACGAAAAAGTGTTAAAATAGAAAATAATAATAAAACGTTTAAGGTGAGTTTGCCTCTCTTATTTAAAATGGAAAACAGTATGTATCAAGATAATTTAGAAAATAGCAAATACGTAAAAGCAGTTGAAAGAGTAGAAAAATTAAAAGAATTTTATCAAAATTTGGCATCTTATTGCTTGGTAATTCCTTTTTTAATTTTTATCAATTTAAAATTTTCACCAGGATTTCACTGGTTTTGGTTTCCTATTTTTGGATGGGGAATTGGGTTAACCTTTCATTTTTTAGAAGTAAACAATTACAACATTTTCTTAGGTTCTAATTGGGAAGAACGTAAAATTAAAGAAATGATGGATAAAGAAAATCAAACCAAAAATTACAGATAATGGAAACAAAATTTACACAAGAACAAAAATATATACTGACTAAAAAAAGAGTAGAAAAAATAAGTAAGTTTTACAAACACTTGGCAGTTTATATTGTAGTAAATATATTTTTAACAGTCATTTTTGTTGTGGGTGATGTGAATGATGGAGATTCTTTTAATGATGCAATTTTTAATTATCATAACTATAAGATTTGGCTGTATTGGGGAATCGGAGTTGTTTTTCAGGCTTTAAATGTGTTTACGATAAACGCATTGTTTGATAAAAACTGGGAAGAGAAAAAGATTAAAGAATATATGAACGAACATAAATCATAAGAAATGGATTCAGATTTTATACAGAAAGAACGCTATTTTAAAGCACAAAAAAAAGTAAAAGCAATTAAAGGGTTCTACACACACTTAACCATATATTGTATTGTAATTCCCATTATTATCTATGTAAACTTAACTTTTGAGCCTCATTTTCACTGGTTTTGGTTTTCTACTTTAGGTTGGGGTACAGGGTTGTTTTTTCATTGGTTAGGAGTTTTCGGTTTTAATTTATTAGGATTCGGAAAAGACTGGGAAGAAAAGAAAATTAAAGAATTTATGAACGAAAATAAGTAAGAAAATGGAATTAGATTATACACAAGAACAAAGTTATTTAAGAGCCAAAAAAAGAGTAAAAGCTATTAAAGGTTTTTATGTTCATTTAGTGGTATTCGTTTTGGTAAATATTTTTATTAGCGGAATTATTATTTTCGGATTAATGCAAACTGGTTATTCTTTTTACGATGCAATTACAAATTTCGGAGTTATTTCTACTTGGTTATTTTGGGGAATAGGACTCGTTTTTCATTGGTTAGGCGTTTTTGGTTTTCAATCTTTAGGATTAGGAAAAGATTGGGAAGAACGAAAAATTAAAGAAATGATGGAAAAAGAAGATATAAAAAGATCAAAATACTAAGAATTATGGAAATTATAGAAAGTATAAATGATAGAAAATTAAAACGGGCGAAAGCCAGGATTGAAGAAATTAAAAACTTCTACAATCATATTTTTACCTATGTAATTGTAAATTTGTTTATCACCTTTGTTTGGAAATTCTCTTTTACCATTTTTGATGATTTTAAAGTAAGCAATCAATTTGATGAAGAAGGATTTATACATATTCCTATTTGGTTTATTTGGGGAATATTTTTAGCTTTAGATGCCTTAAAAACGTTTGGCTTTTTAAATTTCTTTGGAAAAGATTGGGAAGAACGAAAAATTGAAGAATTTATGAAAGAGTAATTTTTTTATCAAAAATCAACTAAAACCAAAATCTAATAATCAACATAACAACAAAAGAATGAACGTATTAATAATTGAAGATGAAAAACCTGCAGCAAGAAGATTAAGTAGAATGTTAGCGGAATTGGGTATTGAGGCAAAGCAAATGTTACATTCTGTTGAAGAATCTTTAAACTGGTTACAAAACAACAAACATCCTGATTTAATATTTTTAGACATTCAGCTTTCTGATGGATTATCTTTTGAGATTTTTGAAGAAATTGAAGTAAAATCAGCCATTATTTTCACCACTGCTTATGACGAATATGCGCTAAAAGCTTTTAAATTAAATAGTGTAGATTATTTATTAAAACCTTTAGATGAAGACGAACTAAAAGTTGCTGTGGATAAGTTTAAAGGAAACCAGTCAAAGCAATCTGATGTTCAAGTTAATTTAGAAGATATTCGTAAATTACTGATAAATCCTGTTGATAGAAAGTTTAAAAAACGCTTGTCAATTAAAGTTGGTCAGCATATTAAAATTATTTCTATTGATGACGTTGAGTGTTTTTTCAGCGAAAATAAATCAACCTATATTTATACAAATGAAAAGCGAAATCATTTGTTAGATAACTCATTAGAAACTTGGGAAGAACAACTAAATCCAGAACATTTTTTTAGAGTTAATCGCACTTTTATTGTGCATATAAATGCTATTAAAGATATAATTGCTTACACCAATTCACGTTTAAAATTAATTCTAAATTCTTATTCAGGAACAGAAATTATTGTGAGTCGAGAACGTGTAAAAGATTTTAAAAATTGGATAGAATAGTGTTTTTTGTTATTGTAATTTAGGTGAAGAATCAGAAAGAGTCAGATTTTTAATGTTAAAAAAGGTCATTAAGGAAAGATGTTTTTACGCTATTCTTCCTTCTTTTTAGGCTCTCTTTTAGCGTCTTTTAAAGCTTGCGTCAACATCCATTCTATTTGTCCGTTTGTAGAACGAAATTCATCAGCAGCCCATTTTTCTATGGCTTTCATCATATCTTCATTTATTCGCAATGCAAAAGCTTTTTTCTTTGCCATGTTATTTTTTTACAAATTCAACTATGGTTGTAATTAGTTTTTCTGATATCGGAAAATCAGGAGAATAATAAGATGCTAAATTGTCTTCCTCTTTTTCTATGTTTTTTAAAACATGATTCATGTTTTTAATGATAACCAATTCTGCATTTGGTTTTGCATTTTTCAAGTTTTCTGCATCTTCAATCTTAACTTGTAAATCTTTATCGCCATTAATAATTAAAGTTGGAACCGTAATTTTTTTAATTTCTTCTGTTGGATTTAGTTGCATCCATTCATACAGAAATGCTTGATTTTGTTTTGCGAAAATATTCATCAAAAACGGATTTACAGTTTTGATTTTTCCTTTCGCTTGTAAAGTGTCAAACTGTTTTTGAGCAGCTTCACCGAGCGTAGGATTATTTTTACCAATTTGCTTCACAATTGTTTTATCAATCGTTTCGCCTGCACCCGCAAGAGAAATATATGTATCAATATTTTTTGAAGCCAACATGGCAATTAGAGAACCTTGGCTATGACCAATTAACGTAATTTTTGTAAAACGTTTGTCTTTTTTAAAATGATGTACAATTACATCAACATCTAAAGCAAAATCAGTAAATTTTGTATCTTTTAAATAGTCACTATTATTTTTATTAGCCGTTCTTTTATCAAAACTAAAAAAAGCAATATTTTCTTTGTTAATAGCTTCCCTAAATTGTTTGATGTAGTTTGCGTTTACATTTTGTGCTGGCTGATTTCCATTTCTATCAATAGGACCAGAACCGTGAACCCAAATAATTAAAGGCGTATTTTCTTGAAAGTAAGTTAAAGTTCCAGGAAGTTCAATTGCTTCGTTTTTGATTGTAATTTCTTCGGATTTTATTTGCGCAAAAGAAACTACAATTCCGAAAACTGAAACGATTAAATAGGTAATAATTCGTATCATATTATTTTATGTTGATAGGTTTCTAAAACACTTTTAGCTTCGCTTTGTTTTAAAGTTCCTATTAATAATTTTTTCCCGTTTTTAAATTCCAATTGAATGCCAATATCTCCAGAAACATTGATTGCTTTTCCTTTTGCTTTGTTTCCAAAAAAACCACTTCTAAAACCCCAACCGCCATATTCTGTAATTGGTAGATAGGTTCTTACTTTTGCTGTTTTTAATTCTGACCAAGCAATTGTTTTGTATGAAAAATGAATAGGATAAAATTGGTAATGAATACCAGTTTCATCAATTTTGGTAGATAATTTAAATAGGAAGATTAAAATTGAAAAGCACAACATTATAAATGTAAAGCCTATTAATCCTGCATCAGACATTGGTTTGTTACCAAAAGGCTGCTTTAAAATTAGTTGTTGTATACTGCCGTAAATTCCAAAACAAAGAGGTCCAACAATCGAAATTATTAAAATAAGCATCATCCAACTTTGTGAAAAACGTTGTTCCTCTTTAAAAACTTTCATTTTATCGGTTTTTATCTTTTTCTAAAACAGCATAAACGCCTCCATTTGGATTTGCGTAAACGCTAATTAATTTCCAACCATCCCTAGCATGCGTATTGATTTCATCCTCAAAATTATTTTGACTATTAGACCAAGACATTTTCTGTTTTAAAAATTTATATTCTTTCATTATCTGTTTTTTTCTCTTTCAAAAATTATAGTAGTAAAAGATTCATTGATTTTTATAACGCTCCAACCTTCTCTGGCATATTGATTTAATACATCCTCAAAATTTTGCATTCTATTTCTAAAACCTAATTTTGGAGTCACTATTTTATATTCTTTCATCTTAATTTTATTTTTGCTAACCACTAACCACTAACCACTAACCACTAACCACTAACCACTAACCAC
>JANQTQ010000199.1 GCA_030731625.1 Polaribacter sp.
TTTCAAATCTAACCTAAAAATTAATCTTGTTTCTTGATTCAAAATCATCCTGTTTTTTATTCTTGATTCAAGAGCCAGGACTTCCTGATTCTATTTTATCAATAAAATTAGATATTTTTTGTTGTAATTTTTTAATTCTAACTTCAAAATTAGAAAAGTTTTCTTCGGATAAAAAATTTAAATTTTTACAAATTATAATTTGTGTTTCCCACTCAAAAGCGGAACCTAAACTATGTTCTAAAAAGGTTATAAAATGCTTATCAGACCTTTTACTTGAACCTTCTGCAATATTTGAAGGGATAGAAACAGCACATCTATTTAGTTGACTAACTAAACCAAATTTCTCAAAATCAGGTAAAGTAGAAGTAAACTTATAACTTATTGTAACCAGTTCAATTGCTTCTTGCCAAATTTGTAATTTCTTAAAATTATGTCTTTTCATTTTTTTTTTTTTGATTCAAGACTTTTTTGATTCATGAACCACGACTTTCAAATCTAACCAAAAATTTAATCTTGTTTCTTGACTCAAAATCATCCTGTTTTTTACTTTTGATTCAAGATATTTTTTGATTCATGAAACACGACTTTCAAATCTAATCAAAAATTTAATCTTGTTTCTTTTAGCTACAAAACAAACTTATCTTGTCTCGTGGTTCAAAAAAATCCTGTTTCTAGCTACAAGCACTCTCAATAGCATTTTCAAATAACTCAGCTAACGTAATTCCTGCTACTTGTGCTTGTTGCGGCAAAATACTTGCTTCTGTTAAACCAGGTACTGTATTCATTTCTAAAAAATGAGGCTCGCCCTTCACTAAAATATATTCTGATCTTGAAAAACCAGACATGTTTAAAATTTTATATACTTTTTCTGCGATTGCTTCTACTTTGATTTGCTCTTCTGATGAAATCTGTGCAGGCGTAATTTCGTGCGATTTTCCTTCATATTTTGCCTCATAATCAAAAAAATCATTTTCTGATACAATTTCTGTAATTGGCAATACTTTGGTTGCTCCTTTATATTGAATAACACCCACAGATACTTCTCGTCCGTCTAAAAAAGACTCAATTAAAATTTCTGAATCTTCTTTATAGGCAACCTCAATTCCTTTTAAAATTTCTTCTTTAGTATATGCTTTAGAAATACCGTAACTAGAACCCGCATTGTTAGGTTTTATAAAACAAGGCAAACCTACTTTGGCAATAATTGCATCGGTATCAACAACATCACCTTTATTTAAATAGACAGAAATTGCCGTTTTAATACCGTATGCTTTTACCACACTTAAGGTATCTCGTTTGTTAAACGTTAACGCCATTTGATAATAAGGCGCAGACGTATGTTTCAATCCTATTAAATTAAAATACGCTAACAATTCTCCGTTTTCTCCAGGATTACCATGTATTGCATTAAAAACACAATCAAAAGTGATTGATTTTCCATCCATCACAAAAGAAAAATCATTTTTATTTATTGGGTATTCATTGGCTTCATCATCTAAAGCCACCCATTTTTCTTTTAAAATATGAACTCTATAAGGAGCATATTTTGTGTTATCTAAATGCTTATAAACAACATTTCCACTTTTTAGAGAAATGTTTACTTCGGATGAAAACCCACCCATGGCAATTGCTATATTTTTTTTCATCAATGTGTAATAAGAAAAACAAATTTATCAAAATATTAATAGAATCAACAACGTTTAGTTTTTATATCTTTGCATGTTCTAAAAAATTAAAAAAATGAGTGTTTTTCAATTCCTTAAAAGTAAAACTTTTTTTAAACAAATAGCTTTTGCTGTTATTGGTTTAGTAGTATTTGTTTTTTTCTTTAAGTTTTGGTTGGGTATTATAACCAACCATGATCAAAAAATACAGGTGCCTAATCTGCATAAATTAACTATAGAAGAAGCAGAAAGAACCTTAAGAGATTTAAATTTAGACTTTGTTGTAAAAGACAGTTCGAGCTATAATCCTGAGTATCCAAAGAGATCTGTAATTGAACAAAACCCAGAAGTTGGCGAATTTGTAAAAGAAAAAAGAAAAGTGTATTTAACTTTAAATCCGTCTAAATACAGAAACATTCAATTACCAAACTTAAACGGCCGTACAAAAAGACAAGCAATTTCTGAACTAAAAGCAATTGGTTTTAAGGTGGGAACAAAATTCACTTATATTCCAGACATTGGTAAAGACGTCGTTAGAGGTTTAAAACACAATGGTAAAATTGTAAATGCCAACGACAAATTACCTAAATACTCTACTATTGAATTAATTTTAGGTAGCGGTGATGAAGAAGTAACTCCTGAAACAAATCCTGAAGGAGAACCGATTGACACTCCTGCCTTAGACCTTGATTCTCAGTAAGCAAATTAAAAATATTTGCACATAAAACAAAAAACATGCAAGAACATATTTCTGAAGATAATGATAATGATGATTTGTACGAACACTACAGATTTACAGCAAGTATTGGTCAAGAGCCTTTAAGAGTAGACAAGTTTTTAATGAACTTTGTAGAAGGTGCTACAAGAAATAAAATACAACAAGCGGCAAAAGCAGGCAATGTTTTAATAAATGATATTGCTGCAAAATCGAATCAAAAAGTAAAACCAAACGATATTGTTAGAGTTGTTTTAGCATATCCGCCTGCAGAAAACTTATTGGTTGCAGAAGATATTCCGTTAGATATTATTTATGAAGATGATACTGTTATTGTTGTAAATAAACCTGCGGGAATGGTAGTGCATCCTGGTCACGGTAATTATTCTGGTACTTTGGTAAATGGCTTAATTCATCATATAGAAAACTTGCCTACAAATTCTAATGAAAGACCTGGTTTGGTGCACCGAATTGATAAAGATACTAGCGGATTATTAGT
>JANQTQ010000200.1 GCA_030731625.1 Polaribacter sp.
AATTTTAATATTTATAAATGATTCACGAACTCAAAGAAATTATCAATCAAGCTGTCATCAATCAACAAAAAGGATTGAAAAATGTGTTGGCAACTGTGGTACATTTAGAAGGTTCTTCTTACAGAAAACCAGGCGTTAGAATGTTAATTTCCGAAGATTTAAATTCTGTTGGTGCTGTTAGTGGTGGTTGCGTAGAAAAAGAAATTATTCACAGAACAAAAAGTGTTTTTGCTGATGGAGTATCTAAAATCATTACCTATGATGGCAGATACAGATTAGGTTGCGAAGGCATTTTGTATATTTTAATTGAACCTTTTTTTATTTCTGATGAATTTACAACTGCTTTTTCGGAAGCAAATTCAAACAGAGAATCTTTAAAAATTGAAAGTAGTTTTACCAAAGAAGATGAAGCTTATGGTGATTTTAGATCGGTTGTAACTTTTGAAAATAATGAACAATTTGTATTTTCTGATGCTTTTAATCCGCAAGATCAAAATGATTTTACTGTTTTTACACAAATTTTAGAACCAAGTTTTAAACTCATCATCATTGGCGGCGAACATGATGCCGTAAAATTGTGTAAAATAGCAGCAAATTTAGGTTGGGAAATTGACGTAATCACTTCCATAAAAGATAGTAAACAATTGTCAGATTTTCCTGGTGCGAATTCTGTAATTGGTGATTCTCCAGAAACTATACAGTTTACAAATATTGAAGAAAATACCGCCATTGTAATTATGAATCACAGTTATGTGCAAGATTTAAAATATGTTATAAAACTTTCTGATTACAAGCCAAAATATATTGGAATTTTAGGTGCGCCAAATAGAAGAGAACGCTTGTTTAACGAGCTTTTTGAATTTGTTCCTGAAATTTCTGAAGATTTTTTAGAAACCATTTACACACCTGCAGGTTTACATATTGGCGCGCAAACTCCAGAAGAAATTGCGGTTTCTATCGTGGCTGAGATATTATCGGTTATCAGAAATAAAGAACATTTTTCTTTGAGACAAATCAATGGGAAAATTCATACTTCATAGATGAAAAATATTGCTGTTTTAGTTTTAGCTGCTGGGAAATCATCAAGAATGAAAAGCATAAAACAACTTGAAAAAATAAATAATAAAACACTTTTAGACATTACCTTAGAAAAAATAAAAAGTATTTATGCTGATGAAATTTATTGTGTTTTAGGTGCAAATGCTGATAAAATAAAAAATGAAATCACATCAGAAAACATCCAATTTATTGAGAATAAAAACTTTGAAAACGGATTAAGTTCAAGTATTATTTCAGGAATTAATTATTTTAACGACAAAGAGTTAAAGTTTGATGGAATTTTGATCTTATTAGCAGACCAACCCGCAATTGAAAGTGCTTATTTAGCATCTTTAATCACTTTATTTCAAGAACATAAAGATGTCATAATTGCATCTAATTATGGGAAAAAATTAGGCGTTCCTGCTATTTTTCCTGAAAGATATTTTTCAGAATTATTAGTAATAAAAGGCGATAAAGGCGCAAAAGAATTCATCAACCAGAGAAAAGAGGAAGTTATGTATCCCGAATCAACAACAAATTTCTTTGACATTGACACCAAAGAAGACTTAGAGCTATTTAAAAATAGCTAATTTTACATGTATGAAATTATTTAAAAAACTATTCTTTTTAACTATATTTTTCTTGGTTTCCGCGTGTGCAACGATGAAAATGCAAGTTGCAGAAGATCAAAATTTAGATCCTAAAAAAAACACATCAGAAATAGACCATACGTTCTATTTAATTGGTGACGCTGGTAATTCAACTTTAAAAAAAGATGCTCCGGCTTTAAAGTATCTGAAAAAAGAAATGAAGGATGCAGCTAAAAACTCAACCTTACTTTTTTTAGGAGACAATGTGTACGAATCAGGAATTCCGAAGAAGAAAAAATCTAAAAAATACAAATTAGCAAAAAGAAGAATTGAAGCGCAAACAGATGTTGCAAAGAAATTTAATGGAAATTCGATTTTTATCCCAGGAAATCATGATTGGTATAACGGTTTAGAAGGCTTAAAAAGAGAAGAAGAATTAGTAGAAAAAGCTTTAGGAAAAAATTCTTTCTTTCCTCAAAATGGCTGTCCTATAACATCCGTAGATATTTCTAAAAACATTGTTTTAATTATTGTGGATACACATTGGTATTTAACAAACTGGGACAATCACCCAACCATCAATGACAATTGCGAAATAAAAACAAGAACTAAATTTTTTGATGAATTTGAAAGTTTAATCAAAAAAGCAAGGGGCAAAACAACCATTGTTGCTATGCATCACCCAATGTTTACAAATGGTTCTCATGGTGGTAAATATTCTTTTAAAAGTCATATAAATCCTTTACCTGTTCTTGGTTCTTTAAAAAATTTAATCAGAAAAACATCCGGACTTTCTAATACTGATATTCAAAATAAGAATTATAATGAGCTTAAAAAACGAATTGTAACGTTATCTCAAGAAAACGATAAAACCATTTTTGTTTCTGGTCATGATCATAATTTACAGTATATAATTCAAGATAATATTCCTCAAATTATTAGTGGTTCTGGCTCTAAAACAACCGCAACAAAATTATCTGGAGGCGCAAAATTTACGTATGGAACGCAAGGTTTTGCTAAGTTAGCCATCTATAAAGATGGTTCCTCAACTGTTAGTTTTCACACTGTTAAAGATGACAAAATAGTTTATGAAACTCAGATTTTTTCTGAAGAAGAAAAGACCAATTTTACCAAATTTTCACCACAAATAATCACAGAAAAAAAAGCATCTATTTATACGCAAGAAGAAGTTACAAAAAGTAAATTGTATCGTTTTTTATGGGGCGAACGTTATCGAAAATATTTTGGTACAGAAGTAAATGCGCCAACTGTAGATTTAGATACGCTTTTTGGCGGATTAAAACCGATTAGAAAAGGAGGAGGACATCAATCTAAATCTTTACGTTTAAAAGATAAAAACGGGCGAGAATATGTAATGCGCGCTTTGCGTAAAAATGCTGCTCAATATTTGCAAGCTGTGGCTTTTAAAGACCAATATATAGAAGGTCAGTTTGATGAAACCGCAACTGAAAATTTGTTAACAGATGTGTTTACGGGTTCTCATCCTTATGCGCCTTTTACGATTGGAAAATTGGCTGATGCCATTGGCGTTTATCATACAAATCCTGTTTTATATTATGTGCCAAAACAACATAGTTTGGGACAATTTAATGCTGATTTTGGCGATGAATTATACATGATTGAAGAACGTACCGATTCTGGCCATGGAGATACAGCTAGTTTTGGTTTTTCGGATACAATTGTTAGTACAGATGATGTATTAGTAAATTTAAACAAAAACGAAGATGCATATGTAGATGAACGCGCTTACATAAAAGCACGTTTATTTGACATGTTGATTTTTGATTGGGACAGACACGAATATCAATGGAGATGGGCAGCTTTTAAGGAAAAAAATCAAACAATTTACAGACCAATCCCTAGAGATAGAGACCAAGCATTTTCTATATTTGGAGACGGATTTCTGCTAAATATCGTTACAAAATTAGTGCCTACTTTACGTTTAATGCAATCTTATCAAGAGGAATTAAAAAGTCCGAAATGGTTTAATTTAGAGCCGTATCCTTTAGACATGGTTTTAATCTCTATGGCTGATAAAAAAACTTGGGACAAACAAGTTAACTTTATCATTAATCATATTTCTGATGCCGTAATTGATAATGCTTTTTCTGATTTTCCGGATGAAGTAACAGATGAAACAATACAAAAAATAAAGAAAAAATTACAAGGGCGAAGACGCAATTTACAAAAGATTTCTGATGCTTATTTTTATCATATAAACAAGTTTCAAATTATTAGAGGAACTCAAAAAGACGATTGGTTTGAAATTGAAAGATTACAAAACGGACAAACAAAAATTACGGGTTACAGAATAAAAAACGGAGAAAAAGACGACATTTTTCATCAACGAACTTATAATAGATCTGAAACAAAAGAAATTTGGATTTATGGCTTGGATGATGAAGATATTTTTGAAGTAAAAGGCACAGACAAGAACCTTATTAAAATAAGAATTATTGGCGGACAAAACAATGATACTTACACCGTAGAAAATGGTAAAAAAATAATTATTTACGATTACAAAACGAAGAAAAATACATTTAAAACAACGAATACTGCCATAAAACTAACGGATAATTATGACACAAATGTATACGATTACAAGAAGTTTAAAAGCAATCAAAATATACTAACGCCGCTTATTGGTTTCAATCCAGATGATGGTATAAAACTTGGAGTTTCTAACACATTTACTACGTATGGATTTGAAAGAAATCCTTTTACTTCGCAACATTCTTTCTCTGGCGCGTATTATTTTGCAACAAATGGTTTTGAATTTAAGTATTCATCAGAATTTGCAAATATGCTTGGAAACCTAAATTTAGGAATAAACGCAACTTTTACAAGTCCTAATTTTGCCACTAATTTTTTTGGGATTGGAAATAACGCTACAAATCCAGATGCCAAAGGTTTGCAAGAAGAAGAATTTAAC
Source organism: Polaribacter sp. (assembly GCA_030731625.1). GTDB lineage: Bacteria > Bacteroidota > Bacteroidia > Flavobacteriales > Flavobacteriaceae > Polaribacter. The sequence continues at coordinate 4,585 of JANQTQ010000200.1, forward strand.
AGAGTGCGAATTAGTAAAATTATTGCAGGTAGTTACCTAAAATGGAGAAGCGATTTAGATGCAGAACTAAAACTAGGCATCAATTATGAAGCTATGAAAGTTGAAAACACTTTAGGCAGATTTTTAAATAGTGAACTTGCTGCCGATCATCCTGTTTTTAGCCGTCAAGAATTTATAAACACAGAGGCAAGTTATCATTTTATAAACACAGACAATCCTGCTTTTTCTACCATGGGAATGGAAACCGAATTAATAGCTGGTTACACTTCAAGGTTAGATAATATGGGCGATTTTGGGTATGTAATTCCGTCTATTTCTTTTCAACATAAATTGGTTTCAAACGGACAATTAGTATTGGCTACCAAGGTAAAATCTCACTTTACTTTTGGTAATTCGTATCAGTTTTATCAAGCGGCAAGTATTGGAGGAAATGATGGTTTAAGAGGATATAGAAATCAACGTTTTACGAGCAAAAACTCTTTTTACCATAGTTCAGATATCCGTTTAAACTTAAAAGAATTTAAAACCAATTTAATTCCTTTAAATATTGGTATTTTTGGAGGTTTTGATTATGGAAATGTTTGGGGAGAACAAAATTCAACATTTAAAAATACTCCTTTTAACACTTCTGTAGGAGGTGGAATTTTCTTTAACGCGGCAAATATAACGTCTGGAAATATTTCTATTTTTAATAGTGATGATGGACTAAGAATTGCGCTTACCTTCGGATTTGCTTTTTAATTTTTATTATGATGACACAAATAGCATTAATTTTTGGTTCTTTATTTGGATTTACAGCGGTAATCTTTGGTGCTTTTGGCGCCCATTTATTAAAGAAAAAACTAACATCAGATCAATTACAAAGTTTTGAAACTGGGGTAAAATATCAAATGTATCATGCAATTGTTTTGCTTATTCTGGGATTCAATTTAGAAATAAACACATCAATTGACACCTTTATAATAAACTCTTTTATACTAGGAACCCTATTGTTTTCGTTCTCAATTTATGGCTTGGTACTTTCATCGGCAAAAAACAAAAAACTAAAATTTTTAGGCCCAATTACTCCTTTAGGCGGTTTATTTCTGGTTGTAGGATGGTTGCTATTAATCTACAAATTTGTCGTTTAGTTTATCAAAACCACCTGATTTTAAGCCACATTTACATTAAACCAATGACCAACAAATGCGGTTATTCCCATGGCTACTGTTCCCCAAAAAGTTATTCTAATAATTGCAATTCCTACTTTAGACCCTCCAGCTTTTGCAGCCATTGCACCTAAAAGTATTAGAAAAAAGGTAGCAAAACCATAAATAGAATACTCTAAATATTCTAACGGAAGAAAAAGTGTAACTAAAAAAGGTAGCAATCCGCCAACTGTAAATGCTGCTCCAGATGCAAATGCAGCCTGAATTGGATTTGCTTGATTGATTTCATTTATTCCTAATTCATCTCTAACGTGCGCAGCCAACGCATCTTTTTCGGTTAATTCTATAGCAACCATTAAAGCAGTTTCTTTTTTTAATCCTCTTTTTTCATAGATATCAGCCAAATATTGCAATTCTAATTCTGGTGTTTCTTCTAATTCAATTCGCTCTCTTTCTATATCGGCATTTTCAACATCCGTTTGGGAACTTACAGACACATATTCACCAGCAGCCATTGACAATGCTCCGGCAACCAAACCAGCCAAAGTTGCTAAAATAATTGGCTCTCTTACATCACTTGCAGCGGCAACACCAATTGCGATACTTGCTGTTGATAAAATACCATCATTTGCCCCAAGAACTGCAGCTCGTATCCAATTACTTCTGTGTATGTAATGATTGTGTAAATAATCTTCTATTTCTCCTGTTTTTTCTGATTCTTCTGTCATCTGTAAAAATTTTATTTCTGCTTACCTATTTCAACTTCATACAAATTACCACCTTTTCCTTGTGATTTTTCATCAGTAATAAGCACTGTATTATTATCTAAAAAGCAAATTCCTTCTTTTTGAGTTTGATGTTCAAAAGCTATCTTTTTTACTTTTCCCGATAAAAAATTATCAGCTTTAAAATCCGTAAAAATAAGTATATTTTTTTGGGATAAAAGCACCACTTTTTTTCCATCAGAAGAAATATCTGCAGAAGTAATCCAACATTCTAAATCGTTGCAGTTTTCAAATTCGCCAATTAATTTAGCTTTTTGTTTCCCTTTTTTCGCAGGAAATTTATACAAAGAGGTTTTACCGTATTCGCTTTTTACTCTACTTTTTGTAAAAATATAAAAATGTTTTTGAAAGTAAAAAAAAGCCTCTGCATCAAAAAATAAATCTTTCTTTTTGGGTGGGAATTTATGCTGATCTTCATACTCAAACTCAATTTCTTTTACTGGTGCATTTTTCTTACTTAAATACTTTTTATCAATTTTCAGAATTCTTAAATTCTTTCTGCTGCTTGTATTATTACCAAAATTACCAATGTAAATATTACCTTCTTCATCCGAAGTTAAATCTTCCCAATCTGTATTTTTAGATTTTATATTAATTTCATTTTTTATTTTTCCTTTTTTAGAAACAGCATATAATTTTGATTTATTTCCTCCATCATTTATCATCCAAATAAGTGAAGAATTTTTTAAAACTTCGTTTCCAGAAACCTCATTTAATTCATTTGGTAAATCTGCAAGTAGGTTAAGTTGACCAAAATTTTGACAACTTATTAATAATAGAAAAGTAAAAAAAGTAACTATTTTTTTCATTATAATTGATAAGATACATCTCTGTTTTTCACAGAAATAATAATTCGAATTTAGGAAATGATCACAAAATCAATTACCAACCTCCAGAAGCTCCACCGCCACCAAAACTACCACCACCAAATCCGCCGCCGAAACCGCCGCCGCCAAAACCTCCACTACTTCCTCCAGAAGAACCGCCAAAACCACCAAAACCTCCACCACTTCTTCCTAAACTACTTAGAAGAATCGTGTCAAAAATAGATTCAGATAAAGAACCCGTTCTGTTATTTCTACCTCCACCTCTATTATTTTTATTTCCTTTAGAAACTAGAATAAAAAAGACAATTATAATTAAAATAAATATGATTACACCTGGATCAAAACCTTTTGATTCTTCCTGACGAGAACCTTTAAATTCGCCGTTTAGAGTTCTAAAAATATAGTCTGCTCCTAAATCTAAACCGCTATAATAATCTCCTTTTCTAAATTCTGGCGTTATAACTCTATCTATAATTCTTTTAGATTGATAATCGGTTAATAAGTGTTCAGTTCCTTTTCCTGTAGAAATGGCTATTTTCCGATCGTCTTTTGCCAATATTATTAAAACTCCATTATCTTTTACAGCATCACCTATTCCCCACTTTTCTCCCCAATTAGCGGCTAAATAGTTAATGTTTTCGCCTTCTGTAGATGAAATAATTGCGACCACAATTTGTGTTGATGTAGAATCTGAATACCGAACTAATTTACCTTCTAAGTTTGCCTTTTGAGTAGCAGAAAGTAAGTTGATATAATCGTAAACGCTTGTTTGAAATTTTGGCTTCTCTGGAATTTGATATCCTTGAGAAAAAGCAATTTGACTTATGAAGAACGCAAAGATAAAAAGTGCTTTTTTAGCCACAACTACTAACTGAATACTGCCAACTGAATACTGTTTACTAAATATCATCCTTTAGAAATTTCATTAGAAAGTTCGTTTACATCGTCTGCTTGATACGGAAAATGATCTTGTAATTCTTCACCAGCTTTTAAAATTCCGTCAACAATTCCTTGTTTAAAATTTCCTGATTTAAAATGATTTTGCATCACATCTTTCGTAGTATCCCAAAAATCTTTTGGCACCACATTGTTAATTCCTTTATCACCATAAATAACAAATTTCTTGTCATTTACAGCTACATAAATTAAGACCGCGTTTGCGTCTTTGGTTTTATTCATTTCTAAGAGATCAAATACTTCTAGTGCTCGATCATAATGCGCTTTTTTTGAGGAAGCTTCAATATGAACTCGTATTTCACCAGAAGTATTTTTCTCTGCAATTCTAATAGCAGAAATAATTTCTTGTTCTTCTTCTTTAGATAAAAAATCTTCTACTTTAGACATTTTTATTCTTTTTTATTTTTTAAAATCAAAGTTTACATCTGGTGCGTTTTCAGAACCTGCATTTGCTTTGTAACGATTCATTTCATCGAAATTAAACAAACCTGCTAAAAACGAATTTGGAAACACTTTTATATGTTTATTATACACATTTACACCTTCATTAAAACGATCTCTAGCAACGTTAATTCTGTTTTCCGTGCCTTCTAACTGACTTTGTAATTCTAAGAAATTTGCGTTCGCTTTTAAATCAGGATAACGTTCTACAGATACTAATAATTTAGATAATGCTCCACTCATTCCTGCTTGTGCTTCTTGAAATTGCGCCATTTTTTCTGGAGTTAAATCACCAGCATTAATATTTACAGATGTTGCTTTTGCTCTTGCATTTATTACGTCTGTTAACGTTTCTTTTTCAAAATCTGCAGCTCCTTGTACAGTTTTTACCAAGTTACCAATCAAATCATTTCTACGCTGATATGAACTTTCTACATTAGCCCAAGTTGTTTTTGCGTCTTCTTGCAATTCTACTGCCGTATTATTAAAGCCTTTACCCCAATTATAGACTCCAAATACTACAATTACTATTATTATTACCGGAATTAACCATTTTTTCATAATTTCTAATTTTTAATTTTTCTTGATTTTTGTTTTACAAATTTACGTATTATTTACATTTTAAAGTGATGTTCCTCCATCTAAAGTAATTGTTTGCCCTGTAATAAATTTTGTACTATCCGATGCCAACCAAACTACAGCTTCTGCAATTTCTGCTGCTTTTCCGTATCGTTTCATGGGAATTACATTTTTTAAAATTGCATCCATTTCTGGTTTTGCATTTAATAATTGATCTAACAAAGCAGATTCTGTATAACCAGGACAAACCGCATTTACTCTAATATTTTTAGTTGCATATTCCATTGCTGCCGACTTTGTCATACCAACCACCGCAAATTTACTGGCGCTATAACTAATATTATTTGGCGATGCTTTTAAACCTGCTAACGAAGCTATATTTACAATATTTCCATGCCCCTGAATTAAAAATTGTTGCAAAGCTACTTTCATACAATAATAAACGCCTGTTTGATTTACAGAAATAACTCTTTCCCAATCTCTTAAAGTCGATTCGTGTGTTTTTAAAAAACTCGGTCCAATTCCTGCATTATTTACAATAACGTCTAGTTTTCCAAATTCTTCTATTGTTTTGTGAATTAAATTCTCCACCTCCTTATAAACTGCAACGTTTGCTTTTATTGGTAGCGCTTTTCCATTATTTGTTACAATTTCATTAGCAACTTTTTGTGCTTTTTCCAAATTAATATCAGAAACCACCACAATTGCGCCATATTTTGCAAAATGAATGGCAGTTGCTTTTCCTATTCCAGAACCAGCTCCTGTAATAATTACAATTTTATTTTTTACTTCCATGTATGTTAATTTTGGGCGTTCCCTAAAAAGGTCGGGCTTTACACTATATCTTTTTGCGAAAAGCAAAAAGGATGTCGTTTCAATCCCTAACGCAAATCCAACTTCTAAAAATAATTTAGATATTTATAAATATTCTAATCTATAGACTTAGTTTTTATCGCTTTCAATGCCAGTTTACAACAGAGTTCTGATGCTTTATTCAAGTTTGCAAAACGCGGATCTGTAGTCCATCCTTTAGCATATCTAAAATAAATTTGCTGTGCAATTACTGCTATTTTAAATAGCCCAAAAACATAATAGAAAAGGATATTATCTATCGTTCTTCCAGATTTTTCTGCGTATAGTTGAGCAATTTCACTTCTAATAGGGTTTCCTTCAAAAATAGTTGGAGACGGAATTCCTTGTTTTACAAAATCATGATCTGTTGCTACTGTCCAATATCCTAAAGAAGTTCCTAAATCCATTAATGGATCTCCTAAAGTTGCCATTTCCCAATCTAAAACCGCAGCAACTTCTTGCCAAGAATCATCTTTAAAAACAACATTATCATACTTAAAATCATTGTGAATTAAACAATGATCGTATCTTTTAGGTTGATGTTCGTCCATCCATTTCATCACCATTATTGCTTCTGGAACTTCATCAGTTTTTGCTTTTACATATTGTTTTCCCCAGTTAGAAACTTGTCTTTCTACATAACCTTCTGGTTTACCCAAATCAGCTAAACCAATTGTATTATAATCTACTTTATGAAGTTCAATCAAAGTATCTAGCCAAGAATTTGCAATCGTTTTATAATCATCCGCAGAAATATTTCTTTGTTTAGCTTCTTTATAATTTAAAATGATTCCTTCTACTTTTTCCATGATGTAAAAATCACTTCCCAAAATAGTTTCATCATCAGAAAAACCAAACATCTTTGGAACCTTAGAAAATGCATTATACACAGCATTTTGTGCTTTAAATTCACGACTCATGTCATGACCTCTTTTGATAGCTCCTTTTGGTGGTTTTCTTAAAACAAATTCTTTGTTTTCTATTTTTAGTAAATACGTTAAATTAGAAAATCCGTGTGTAAATTGTTCCACAAGTAATTCGCTTTCAATAGAATTTATCAGCTTTATTTCTTGTAAATATTTTTTAAGTGCTACTTCTGGTAACGCTTCGCCTTCTCTTACTTTTTGATTGCTCATGAATTTTCACCGTATTTTTTAATACAACTTTTTCCTAATTGATACATGTGCACTTCATCTGGGCCATCTGCCAAACGCAACATTCTTGCAATTGCAAAATAATGTGGTAAATACGTATCTTGACCAACACCTTTTCCTCCTAAAATTTGCATAGCTCTGTCTATTACTTTTTGAGCCATATTTGGCGCCACAATCTTAATCATTGCAATAATATCTTTCGCTTCTTTATTTCCTAATTTATCCATTTTATCAGCAGCAGAAAGTGTGAGTAGTCTTGCTTGTTCAATTTCGCAAGCAGATTTTGCAATTTCGTGACGAATGCTGCTATATTCATAAAACTTTTTGCCAAAAGTTTCTCTTTCTAAAGTTCTTTGAGACATGAGTTCTAATGCATATTGCGCCATGCCAACCAAACGCATACAATGATGAATTCTACCAGGACCTAAACGTCCTTGGGCAATTTCAAAACCTCTGCCTTCTCCTAAAATTAAATTCTCTTTCGGAACTCTTACGTTTTCTAAAATAATTTCTGCATGTCCTTCTGGAGAATCAAAATAGCCTAAAACAGAAAGTGGTCTTACAATTTTTAATCCAGGCGTATTCATTGGCACCAAAACCATGCTTTGCTGTTGATGTCTATGTTTAGTAACATCTGTTTTTCCCATCACAATGGCAACTTTACAATTTGGATCCATTGCACCAGAAGACCACCATTTTCGTCCATTAATGACATATTCATCTCCGTCTAAAATAATAGAAGTTTCAATATTTGTAGCATCAGAAGAAGCAACTTGGGGTTCTGTCATTAAAAAAGCAGAACGAATTTCGCCATTCATTAAAGGAGTTAACCATTGTTTTTTTTGAGCTTCATTTCCGTATTTTGCTAATACTTCCATGTTTCCTGTATCTGGAGCAGAACAGTTAAAAATTTCTGAAACCCAGATTTTTCTTCCCATGATTTCTGCCAAAGGAGCATATTCTAAATTGGTTAAACCCGGACTTAATTCCCCATATTCTTTTGGTAAAAACAAATTCCATAAACCCGCTTCTTTTGCTTTTTGTTTTAGCAATTCTATCCTATAAAAACGTTTCCATTGATTATTTACATCGCTTTGAAAAGCGATAAATTCTTCTTCTATTGGAACAATATGTACTTCTATAAATGCGGATAGTTTCTGTTGTAATTCTATTGATTTTTGAGTGTATTCGAAGTTCATAGTTTAAAATTTATTTAGCCTGATGAGATTTCTCTAAAAGGTTGAAATGACATTAAATTCTCAATTATAATTGACTGTAAACTGATACTGAAAACTGAATACTATTTTACCCAGCAATCATATAACCACCATCGGCAGTATACACACCACCAGTCATATAATTACCTGCATCAGAAGCTAATAAACAAGCCAAACCTACAATTTCTTCTGGCATTCCCATTCTTCCACTCGGAATTGATCTTTCCAATTTATTCAGCATTTTTTCATTTGTCCAAAGTGCAGCACTGAACTTTGTTTTAATCAAACCCGGACAAAT
>JANQTQ010000201.1 GCA_030731625.1 Polaribacter sp.
TAGTTCCAGCAAACACTAATAAACCAACTATCAGCAAAAAAGGTCATTTTTCATTATTGAGGAAATAGAAAACTATGAAAATTTATAGCACTTTACTTTTTTTGCTACTAACTGTTTGCATAAGTGCTCAAAGAGAAGCTGATAACTGGTATTTTGGAAACAATGCTGGTCTAAATTTTTCAACATCTATGCCAACTGTTATTCAAGGCAGTAGTATTTTTAGTACAAAAGGATCTAGCGCTATATCAGACAAAAATGGGAATACTGTATTTTATAGTAATGGAACTTTTCTTAAAAACGATAAGAATTTTGATATTGCTACCACTTTTGGAGGATCAAATGGAGGACTTACTCAGTCCGCCATATTTATCCCAACAAATAATGAGCATATATATCATTATTTTACCATAAGTATTGAGTCTCAAAGCCCAGGTCCAGGAGGTCCAAATTTTGCCCCCGGGCTTTACCATTACATGTTAGATAAGAGACTTAATAATGGCAATGGTGGTGTTATTCCACAAAGAGATTCACATTTAATAAACACAGGTGGAATGTCTGGAAAAATGTCTGCAATACATCATTCAGATGGAAAATCTATATGGTTAGCAGTTTTAGGAAATGAAACTAACCTAAATAATTCTTTTGATACTTTTTTTATTTATAAAATAAATGAAACTGATGTAAGCAACCCAATAATATATAAACTAGAAACCCCATTAGATTATGGTGATGGGGCTATTAAATTTTCTCCTGATGGCGAAAAATTAGTTTTGACTGGATATGAAAGAAAAGTAATTTTATTCGAATTTAATAAACAAGATGCTTCAATTAAAAAAGAAAATGAGTTTGGAACTTTTGTGGACTTAGGTGTTTGGGCTATTCCTTATGGAGTAGAGTTTTCACAAGATTCCAAACTGTTATATTTGACTGGTGTTGATCAAAATAGTTTGACATATTTATTTCAGTTTGACATTGAAGAGACAGATTTAAATAAAATAAGAACGGAGCTCTATACTGACAACTCTATTATTCCTGGTGGATTACAAATTTCTTCTGACGGAAAAATATACATGGCAATTGCACAAAAATCTCAAGTAAATAATCAAAGTAGTTATTTAGGAGTTATTAACTCCCCAACTACCATAGGGATTAGGAGTAATTATGATCATAATGCTATTAATTTAGAAGAAGGAAAATCAATTAGAAGTCTTCCAAACTTTATTCAATCATATTTTAGAACGAGAATTTTAACTGAAAAAGGCTGTTTAAATAGTGATATTTTTTTTGAAGTTGATACGTATGCAAACATTACTTCTGCTGAATGGGATTTTGGGGATGGTAACAAATCAACCGAAATTACGCCAAACCATATTTTTACAACCTCAGGTGAATTTAATGTTACAGTAACTATTACCATAAATAATAGACAAATAACTGTTAACAAGAAAATAACTGTTTTCTCTCCACCAATAATTTACACTGATAAAAAAATAATTCAATGCGGTATTAACAATGATGGCATTGATTATTTTAATTTAATGAATATAAATGATGAAATAACTGACAATAATTTAACTTATGAATTTGCTTTTTTTGAAAACTCAATAGATGCTTTTAACAATAGTAATAAAATAGATGATCCAGAAAACTACCAAAACCTAAGTAACCCACAAACGCTATTTGCAAGAATTGTTAATCAAAACGGTTGTTCAAGTATTGCTGCTTTTTCAATAGAATCTGTTTTTGTTCAATTAGGAAATATTAATTCTATTTATACTTGTGAGGACTCTGATAATATTATTGGAAATTCTGAAGGGCTTTTTAAATTGAGAGGTAAATTAGAAGAAATAAGAGAACAATTTAATATAAGTTCTACTTCAATAATTAGATTTTACAAAAGTCAAATAGATGCGCAAACTACAAACGACCAACTTCCTCTAAATTTTAATTCTCCAACAAGAATAATATGGGTAAGAGTAGATAACGATTTAAGTTGTGGAGGCATAGAACCTGTAAATTTAATTGTAAACTCTAATCAACCAATAAACCTACAAGACACTTATACAATATGTCACAAACCAGAAGAAAAACCTCCTGTTATTGTTTCTGCAGATGCAAGTAATGATCGTTTTGAATGGAAAAATAGTACAGGTGCAGTTATAAGTACAGAAAAAGATTACACATTAAATACCATTGGCGAATTTTCTTTAACAGTGTACAAATCTGAAAATGGTATTGCCTGTTCTGTTAGAAAAGATTTTGTAGTTGTAAATCCTGAAATAGCTGTTTTCTCTCAAATAGACGTAAATACAGAAGATGAAACGAACAACACAATTTCATTAAATGTTATTGGAAATAGCAATTATGAATTCTCTTTAGACAATACAAACTTCTCTGGAAATGGAACCTCTTTCACATTTACAAATGTAGAAGCTGGTTTAAGAACAGTTTACGTAAGAGATATCAATAATTGCGAAGAACCAATTCAAACAAATGTTTCTGTGATTGGATTTAAAGAATACTTTACACCAAACGGAGATAATAACAATGATTTTTGGAATGTAAAAGGGTTGGATCCTGTTTTATTTAAATCTATAAATGTGCGTATTTTTAATAGATATGGAAAACTCATTGGCTCTATAACAGATTTTTCTTCGCAAGGTTGGGACGGAAATTTTAACGGAAAACCAGCAGCTCCAAATAACTATTGGTTTACAGCAAAAATTATAGATAAAGATGATAAAATAATTCAAGAATCTGGAAATTTTAGTTTGATTAGAAATTAATAATCTTTAACTATCCGTATTTTTGCAACATGGAATTTAATTTAGTATCAGAATTCTCTCCTACGGGAGACCAGCCAGAAGCAATAAAACAACTTACACAAGGAGTTTTATCTGGCGAAAAATTTCAAACTTTACTAGGTGTTACCGGCTCTGGAAAAACATTTACAGTAGCAAATCTTGTAAAAGAAGTACAAAAACCAACCTTAGTTTTAGCGCATAATAAAACACTAGCCGCTCAATTATACTCAGAATTTAAACAGTTTTTTCCTAAAAATGCTGTAGAATATTTTGTGTCGTACTACGATTATTATCAACCAGAAGCCTATATTCCTGTAACAGGAACCTATATAGAAAAAGATTTATCTATTAATGATGATATTGAACGATTGCGAATTAGAGCCACTTCTTCTCTACTTTCTGGTAGACGAGATGTTTTAATTGTAGCTTCCGTTTCTTGTTTATACGGAATTGGAAATCCCGTTGAATTTAAGAAAAATGTAATTCCGATTCAAGTAAATCAGCAAATTGCAAGAACAAAATTTTTACATCAATTGGTACAAAGTTTATATTCTAGAACCGAAGTAGAAATTAAAAGCGGGACTTTTAAAGTGAAAGGCGATGTCGTTACCATTTATCCATCTTATGGAGATCATGGATATCGAGTGCATTTTTTTGGTGATGAAATTGAAGAAATAGAATCTTTTGATTTAGAAAACAATACAGTTATAGAAAGTTTTAATGAACTAACTATTTATCCTGCAAATCTGTTTGTAACTTCTCCGGATGTTTTACAAAATGCCATTCATCAAATTCAAGAAGATATGATGAAACAGGTAGATTATTTTAAAGAAATTGGCAAACATTTAGAATCAAAACGTTTAAAAGAACGTACAGAATTCGATTTAGAAATGATTCGTGAATTAGGCTATTGTTCTGGAATTGAAAATTATTCACGTTATTTAGATGGACGTCAACCAGGTACAAGACCTTTCTGCTTGTTAGATTATTTTCCTGATGATTATTTAATGATTATCGATGAAAGCCACGTAACAGTTCCGCAAACACACGCAATGTATGGTGGCGATAGAAGTAGAAAAGAAAACTTAGTAGAATATGGTTTTCGTTTACCTGCCGCTATGGATAATCGTCCTTTAAAATTTGATGAATTTGAAGCCATTCAGAATCAAACTATTTTTGTTTCAGCTACTCCGGCCGATTATGAATTGCAAAAAACAGAAGGTGTTTTTGTAGAACAAGTAATTAGACCCACAGGATTATTAGATCCAATTATTGAAATTAGACCAAGTTTAAATCAGATTGATGATTTAATTGAAGAAATTCAAATTAGAGTAGAAAAAGACGAACGAACTTTAGTAACTACTCTAACAAAAAGAATGGCAGAAGAATTGACAAAATATTTAGCAAGAGTTGATATTCGTTGTAGATATATCCATTCTGATGTTGATACTTTAGAGCGTGTAGAAATTATGCAAGATTTGCGTAAAGGTTTGTTTGATGTTTTAATTGGAGTAAATCTATTAAGAGAAGGTTTAGATTTACCCGAAGTTTCATTAGTAGCCATTTTAGATGCTGATAAAGAAGGATTTTTAAGAAGTCATAGATCTTTAACACAAACCATAGGTAGAGCCGCGAGAAACGTAAATGGCTTGGCAATTTTATATGCTGATAAAATAACAAACAGCATGCAAAAAACCATTGATGAAACGGATAGAAGACGTGAAAAACAAATTGCATATAATACTAAAAATAACATCACTCCTACTCAAATCAATAAAAAAATAGATGATACTTTATCTAGAAGCGCTGTTTCTAGTTACCATTATGACAATGCAAAACAAGTTGCTGCAGAACAAGATTTACAATATTTACCAAAAGAAGAAATAGAAAAACGCATACGAGACAAACGCAAGCAAATGGAAGCAGCTGCCAAAAGTTTAGACTTTATTGTTGCGGCAAAACTGCGTGATGAGATTGCCGTTTTAAAAGAAAGTTTGTAAGTTTTTCATTTTAAATTACGCTTAACTTACTATATAAAGTATTGTAATAACAAGTTTAAAAAGAACACAAAATCTAAATAATTATGAAATTTAACAACATTTTAGAGACTATAGGTAACACACCAACAGTAAAATTATCTAAATTATTTCCGAACGCAAATGTGTGGATAAAACTAGAAAAAGTAAATCCTGGTGGAAGCATTAAAGACAGAATTGCCTTAGCAATGATAGAAGATGCAGAACAAAAAAACCTAATTACTAAAGATACCGAAATTATTGAGCCTACTTCTGGAAATACAGGTATAGGTTTGGCAATGATTGCCGCCATAAAAGGCTATAAATTAACCTTGGTAATGCCAGAATCTATGTCTGTAGAACGACGAGCATTGATGACTGCATACGGCGCAAATATTGTATTAACGCCAAAAGAATTAGGTTTAGGCGGCACAATAGCAAAAGCAAATGAAATGGTTGCCAATACTAAAAATGCTTGGATGCCATCGCAATTTACAAATCCTTCAAATCCTGAAATCCATCGTACAACTACCGCTTTAGAAGTACTAAATGATTTTCCTGATGGACTAGATTATTTAATAACTGGTGTTGGTACTGGTGGACATATTACTGGAATGGCAGAAGTTTTAAAAGAAAAATATCCTACTTTAAAAGTATTTGCAGTAGAACCTAACGATTCCGCAGTAATTTCTGGAGACAAACCCGGCCCTCATCCTTTGCAAGGTATCGGACCTGGCTTTATTCCCGAGACTTTTAATATTAAAATCATAGACGGCGCTATTAGAATTACAAAAGAAGAAGCTTTTGCAGAAGTCAAAAACATTGCAAAATCCGAAGGTATTTTAGTAGGTATTTCTACAGGTGCATCATTAGCCGCTGTTAGAAAACAATTGCAAACTTTAAAAGGTAATGAAACGATCCTAACCATGAATTACGATACGGGAGAGCGTTATTTATCTATTGAAGGACTGTTATAATTATTAAGAACATCAATTTTACTGTTAAAAGAAACCGATTGTATTTTTAAGTTTCACATCGGATAAAATTAAATACAAATAAATAAGAGGCTTTAGCTGTAATTGCGTCAAGGAGGAACTTTGTCTCGCATCAGGCTGCAGTTCAACACGGGTCAAGGTGCAGTTTGTATCGGGTCAAGATGGATTTTTTAAAAGTACTAGTATAGTTCGTTCAAAATACTAGTATAACCTATGAAAAGTACTAGTATATATTTTAAAAAAATCTAGTATTTTTACAATATAGTGAAGCAACCCTTAAATGCGGGATCAGTGCAAATCTTGTTTAAAGATATAAAAAAAAGGGAATTACAAGGTTCATCTTTATGAAAATAAATGAACTTTATAAAAATCTTGACAATTAAGTTTCAAATGCCTAAAATCAAAAAAACCAAGCAAATTTGCTTGGTTTTTTTGTCTAAGTTTTAAATTATCTTCTGCTATAATTCGGAGATTCTTTTGTAATCACCACATCATGTGGATGACTTTCATTAATTCCGCTAGCGGTAATTCTTATAAATTTACCCGTTTCTTTTAATGTTTCAATATCTTTTGCTCCACAATATCCCATTCCTGCGCGCAAACCTCCAATAAATTGATGAATACTTTCAAACAATTCTCCTTTATAAGGTACACGACCCACAATTCCTTCTGGAACTAATTTTTTAATATCGTCTTCTACATCTTGAAAATAACGATCTTTTGAGCCTTGTTTCATGGCCTCAATAGATCCCATTCCTCTATAAGATTTAAATTTTCTTCCTTCGTAAATAATAGTTTCTCCAGGAGATTCTTTTGTACCCGCCAATAAAGAACCTAACATTACGGTATCTGCACCAGCAGCAATTGCTTTAGGAATGTCACCAGTATAACGAATTCCACCATCAGCAATAACAGGAACACCACTTCCTTTAATGGCTTCTGCAACTTCTAAAACTGCAGAAAACTGAGGAAAACCAACACCTGCAATAATTCTAGTTGTACAAATAGAGCCAGGACCAATACCAACTTTTATAGCATCTGCACCAGCAGCAACAAGAAATTGAGCAGCTTCTGGAGTTGCAATATTACCTACCACTACATCTAAATTTGGAAATTTATCTTTTATTGCTCTTAAAACATTTACTACACCTTCTGTATGCCCATGAGCTGTATCAATTACAACAGCATCTACACCAGCATTTACCAAAGCCTCTGCTCTTTCTACAGCGTCATTTGTTACACCTAAAGCAGCCGCAACTCTTAATCTACCAAAAGAATCTTTATTTGCAATTGGTTTTTGAGTAACTTTGGTAATATCTCTAAACGTAATAAGTCCTTTTAATTTATAATCTTTATCAACAATTAAAAGTTTTTCTATTTTATAATTTTGAAGAATTTTCTCGGCATCTGCTAAAGAGGTTCCAACTGCTGCAGTAACCAAATTTTCACTTGTCATTATTTCAACAATTGGTCTATTACCATCATGTTCAAATCGTAAATCTCTATTTGTAACAATTCCTTTTAGAATTCCTTCATTATCAACAATAGGAATTCCTCCAATTCCGTGTTCCCTCATGTTATTTTTTGCATCAGAAACAACAGCAGTTAAAGGTAAAGTTACAGGATCTAAAATCATACCGCTTTCTGCACGTTTTACTTTTCTAACTTCTTGAGCCTGTTTCTCAATAGTCATATTTTTATGTAAAACACCTATACCGCCCTCTCTAGCCATGGCAATAGCCAAAGCCGATTCTGTAACTGTATCCATAGCTGCGGAAACTATAGGAACATTAATTGTAATATTTCTAGTAAATTTTGTTTGAATACTTACTTCTCTTGGAAGTACTTTAGAAAAAGCAGGAACTAATAATACATCATCGTATGTTAGCCCTTCTCCTAAAATTTTGTTGTTGTGTGCTGTCATGTTGCAATTAAGGTATAATTGCGAGCAAATTTACAACTTATTAATGAATTATAAGCTTTTCATTTTTAAAATATTATAAAGACAATTATTTTAATATACTATTGTATTCTTTTCTAAAAAGAATATTGATAAATAATTTCACAAAAAACAAAACGTTATAAAGCCCAAATAAATAACAAAATGTTCGTTTTTTCTTGAAATTAAGACTCCGTATTTAACTTCTTTTAAATTTTAAACTCTAAAGTAATATAATAATTTCTGGGAGCAGAAGGTATAATTCCTGGTCCTGGATATCCTGTTGCTCTTCTTGTAAAGTAATTTTCGTTTAAAAGATTATTAATTCCGGTTTCTATTTTTGCAAATTTGTATTTGTAAGAAGCCGAAAAATCTAAAATACCATATGCAGGAATTTCTCCTGTAACGCCACTTAAACTGCCACCAATTGCATTTGTTGCATCGGAAAATTGGCTAGATAAATAAGAGTATTGTAAGCTGCTTAAAAAGTTTTTATAGCCAAACCTTATACCCGTCTTAAGGTTGATATTTGGTATAAATTCAACTTCATTTCCAACGACTCCGTTTATTTGAGATTTGGTGTATTCTGATGTAATAAAAGAAGAATTTATAAAGTAATTAAGCACATATTCAGCATTATTTGTAAAAAGCTTTTTCAGATTAAAATCGATTAAACTTTCTATACCTAAAATTCTAGCATCACCAATATTCGCTCTTTCTGCTTTTCCATCTGCTCTAGTATAAATATTGATTCTATCATTATAAAATAGCCCAAAAAAATTGGCATCATAAGAGAAAAAATTATCATAATTACCTCTAATTCCTGCATCAATAGTAAAACCGTTTTCATCAGTAATATTTGGTGAAATTTCAAAAGCAGGATTTGCTGTACTTATATCAGAAAAAGTAACCGACCTATAGTTTTGAGAAATATTACCATAAAATTCTACTGATTTATTTAGTTTATAACTTGAACCAATTCCTAATAAAATAAAATTTCTGATGTTCGTTTCCTCTTCATCGCGTAAATTTTCATTGATAACATTGCCAGCAGCATCTGTAATAATATCTTTTATAATTTCATCTCTTTCTGTTTTAATATACTCAAAACGAAAACCTGGTGTTATTGAAAAATCATCATTAATATAAAAAATATTTTCTCCAAAAAGGGACATATTTAAGTTTGGAAAGATACTATTTGATTGATTTGGATAATTTGGATAATCATCTAATCTCAACTCAAAATCGGCATCAAAACCGTTAGAACCTGGTCCTTGTATATTGGTGTTATTGGCTTTGTAAAATTTTGTTCCGATTAAAAAAATAGATTTTTTATCAAAAATTTTATAATTACTTAACAATCTCGTTTCAAATCCAAAATTTTTAAACGTTCCTTTAATCAAATCTCTTTCTGTATTTGGGTCAATTTGATTCACTCTATTGGTTCTAAATCCGATGGCATCTCTAGAAGCATCCAATCCAAAAAAGTTAAAAGAAAAATTTGTCTTCTCAGAAAAAGAATATTCCCATTTTAAGTTGTACAAAAACCATTGAACCTGAAACCAATTACGTTCTCGATTACTTTGATTTGAGTCTTCTAAAAACATTAGATCTGTTAACCCTCCCGCTTGTTGTGCAACATAATTTAACCCCGTAAATTCTGCAGAGAGTTTGCTTTTATCATTAATCTGATATCCTATATGTGCAAAAACATTTTTAGATTCGAAGTTAGAATTTGGTCTAAATCCATTCCCTTTTTTGTAATTTAAGTAGGTGTAATAACTAAACTTTCCTTGTGTATCACTCAAACTCGTAAAATTAGTATACAAACCAAAACTACCTATTGTATTTCTAAAAACTATTTCTTGATTTTTGGTTGGTTTTTTTGTGATAAAATTCACCAAACCACCAAATTGCGTTCCATATTGTAATGAAGCAGCTCCTCTAATTACTTGAATTTCTTGCAACCCTTCGGAAGCTGGCGTGTAATAACTTTCTGGATACCCTAAAACATCTGCAGAAATATCATATCCGTTTTGGCGCGTATTAAAATTTGCAGTTCTATTTGGATCTAAGCCTCTACCACCAATATTTAATTGCAAACCTGCATCGTCATTTTGATAAATATTTAAACCCGCAATTTGATTAAAAATTTGTCTGGCATTGTTCGACGCCAAATTTGCAGTAGATTGATTTATTAAAATAACTTCTGTCTTTTTACCAGCATAAATGGCTGTTCCTTCTACATCTTGTAATCGTTTTAGTTCGAAGACTTTTTCTCTTCTTGTTGTAATTTGTATTTCAGATAATTCCTCTGAAAAAGGTTCTAAAACAATCTGAGCATTTTCATATCTATCAATCTTTAAATAAACATTTTTTATTTTATAATTTTCAATATAAAAAATTAACGGAATTTCTTTTTTATTTGTTGAAAATGTAAATTTACCTAAAGGATTTGTTTCTGTTAACAACCCCCCATTTTCACTGTAGATTTGTACTTTATCTAATGAACTATTTTTAGAATTTACAACCGTACCAGAAACTTTATATTGACTAAAAATAACGGTTTGAAATAATAAGAGTAAGATGAATAATATTTTAAATTTCATTAAATTTAATTTTAATATTTTTAAAAACATAGTTGGATCTAAATGCCATTTATTTCTATTTCTGATGAAAATGGAACAATCCAATCTTTGTGTTTAAAACTTTCTTTTTGTTTATATAAATCTATTTTAGGATTGATAAAAATAGTACTTAATCTTCCATTTAAAGCTACATAACTTTCCGCAAAAACTTGTACATTTTTATGACCTTGTTGTGTAAAATGATTTCCTAAAAAATGAGCATATTCTAAAATAAAATCTGGTTGATGACTCATTTGTTTTTCTTGAAAAGAGGTTAAAAAGTCTTTATTATCAACATAAAAATAGTTCTTAGTTTCTTTATCAACAATTTTAAAAGTAGTAGCACCTGCTTTTTCCATTAACATTACTCTCCAAGAAAAACGATAACCTTCTTCTGTCCAAAATAATTCTCCTGGATATAATATATAACGCCAAGGAAATATCAGTTGTATCAGTAAAAAAAAACCAAGAATTGATACTATAATTCTTTTCCTATTTTTAGAAAAAGTAAAATTTGTTATCGTTTTTATTTCCTTTTTCTTCGGTAAAAACTTAGTAATTATTCTGATTATATTTTGATGAAAATCAGCATCAAAAAAAATAAATGCAGAAATAATCATAATAAATGGAAACATGCCAATAGGAAATAAAACTCGGGTAAAAACATGAAAGAAAACCACTAAAAAAAATGCAAAAAACCTAGTTCTTTTATAGATTAACAAAAACGGAATGGACAAATCATACAACATTCCTCCCCAACTCATTGCAAAATGAAACCACGTTTCTTGCATGAAAGAATTACCTATAAAGGGTAAATCGTATTTAGATGGTAACCAGATTTTTAATGGCATTGCTCTTAACAACCAATCTGAATTTATTTTTGCCAAACCTGCATAGAAATAGACAATTCCTAAAAGTAATTTTATGCTATCTATGGTCCATTTAGGAACTTGTACAAACTTTTTTTTATTAAAATAAGCATCTAAAGAAAAAGAGGCATTTGCTGGTAAAAATATCAACAAAAAACTTAGTACACTTATAAAATAATAATGATTTAAATACGTGGTTTTATCCATCAATTCTATATACGTAAATGACAGAAAAAAAATACTAATTGCAATTCTATATTTGTAGCCTAAAGAAATAAAAAGGGCCGAAATTCCGCAAATTGCAAATAATAAATACGTGTAATTTCCAAGAGGTTTAATCCAACTAAAACCATCATAAGAAAAGAAAAATTTTGGTTGAATGTATAATTTATGAATCCAACCATTTGCCCAAAAGCGAATAATGCTTGCAAATAGCATCAACCCAAAAAAACAACGAAAAACTGCCAAAGGAGCAATATTTGTTTGAGTTTTGAAATATTTTGAAATTAGGTTTTTCATTTTTAAATACTAAAAGTTACTCTCAAATTAAGAATAACTTTTAGCAATATTTAGTGTTTGCATTTATTAATCGCCATCGGCATCAACATAATCTACGTTAATATTAAAGGCTTGTAACATATCAACTTTTAATAAAATAACCACTTTTTGTAGTTCATCAAAAGAAAGAGTCATTTTTGTGTTATCAGAAATAACCTGATTATAAAAATTGGCATCCAAAGAATTTATTTGAGTTTTTGCGGCATTTAATTGGCTTATAATTTGTTCTCTTATATCTGTTCTTTCTAAACTTATTAAATACGTTGAAAAACTTTCTCCAGCATTTAAACTGTTGTAACCAATACCTTTAAAAAAATTTGTGACTGCATTTAAAGACTCAAGTGCTAATTCTTTAGAAATATCTTTATTATAAAATGCTTCCACTTTTTCTGGTAAAGGATTTGTAGAAAAATTACCAGCAGGAATTCCGAATTTATTTGCTCTTAACCCTTTTTCAAAATAAAAAATATAATCGTTTACCAATTTATTTACAGCACTTGTAGCTGTATTAGAAGTGCTATTTACAAAAGTATTTCTGTAAGTGTCCCAATCTAAAACTACTTGTTGTGTTAACCCATCCATTTGATTTAAAACATCATTTACATATTTTTTATAACCCGTTGCTTTTGCATCTGTAGTATATTTTTCAATAATTTCAGCATCCGAATCTGCTAGTCCAAATAGCAAATAATCTAACGCAGGAAAACCTTGTGCATCTTGATAATTTACATTGTTTAAATCGTAATTTCCCGAACTAACATTTGCCTCCACATCTGCAACTGTTAAGGGATAAATATTCATGTAAAACTTATATTGTAGCTCTTCTGCTTTGCCAATATCAAACATTTCTATTTGTTGCCAAACTTTATATGCGTTTATCCAAGAAGTTCTAAAAACATTTAATTTTGTTTGATTTGGAGTTGATGTAAAATCATTTCCAGTGGTTTTTAAAATTGTTAATTTAGCAGCAAAATCTTTCGTTGCAGGAATAATAATATTGTCTGAAATGTTGATTAACATCTCTGTTCTATCAAAAGTATCAGTTATTATTGGCGTATCTGTTGAGCTTGATGAACTGCAAGAATTTAAAAAAGCCATTGACAAAATAAGTAATAATATTCTTTTAAACATGTCTGTTATTTTTTAAAATAATTTGTAAAATTAGTCAATAAATTGGGAAACCGTAAAATTAAATTTAGATGCAATTGCCGTAGAAATTTCATCTATAGTTGTTTCAGATATATCCCAAAAGCCATTTCCACTAGACAATTGTACTAAATAATTATCTACTTCTGCTTTTGTTACATAAGGTACATTTGAAGATGGGTTTCTAGTAAATT
This sequence comes from Polaribacter sp., assembly GCA_030731625.1. GTDB lineage: Bacteria > Bacteroidota > Bacteroidia > Flavobacteriales > Flavobacteriaceae > Polaribacter. Next base: position 13,148 of record JANQTQ010000201.1, read on the forward strand.
GCAAACTATAAATAAACCCATAAGCTTCAGACAATGCATGAAATGCTCTTGCATTATCTATTCCTAAATTTGCTTTCGATGCTTGTAAATAATAAACAGCTCTAACAGCAGGAATTAAAGAAATTTTTTCTTTAATAATATCAGCTTGTTCGTTTCTAACTATATAATTTTTTTGAACAATTGCAGCTCTTCCCTTTTTAAAAGCATTGTAAATATCTGACGCAAAAGTTGAAAAATTTGAGTTTCCATTTACTCTTTCTAAATATTCGCTTAAAAATGAATCTACATCTAGAACAGGAGCTTCTATGTTTACTTCATTTCCATACAAATATCCAAAACCTTCATCCCATTTATGTTCCATATTAGTGTAATTTTTTCCACTTACAAGCACTTCATTGTCATTTTCTTCTTGGTTTGATGCTTCATCTAAAACAGCAGGACTTAAATAGTTGTTTAAAATTTGGTCTATCATTAAAGCACCAAGTAATCCTTTTTTAATTAACTGGTCATATTCCATACCTTTAGCATTTACATATCTAATCGTTCCTCCGCCACTTTGTTGGATTTGACCAGCAACTCCTTGAGAAGCAATTGAATTCCAATTCGGAAAAACTTCAGATACCTGATTAGAAATCCAACCATCAAAATCTGCTTTTATAGCATTTGAAGCTGTAGAATTCGTTAAAAAATAATCTGTAGAAGCGGCTACTTTACTACGTATGTTTTTATCTGATGCATTCAAGTTAGCATCTAAAAAATTAGTATCACCCTGATTATGAGCAAACATATTGCTTAACTCATTTTCCGTTTTTGTGTTCTCTTTTAGTGCAGCTCCAAAAGCTTCTGCCATTAAAATTCTTGTGGTTTGACCATTAAAATCTACTGTAGAATTTCCATTTCTATTAAAATTATAAGTTTCAGGAACTTCTAAATTTATATTTTCAAGATCTGAATTATTACATGATATGAATGCTAACGTTGCTATTGCTATTACTAAGATTGGTTTTCTCATTTTTATTTAGATTAACTTTAAATAGTGTATTAATTTTCTGCAAATATACTACTCAAAATGAGTTTTACAAATATTATTTAGATTAAATTTAAATAATATTTCAAATAATTAATTATTCTGTAAATAGTAGTTTCTAAGCAGTTTAGAAAGTTTGCAAATAGAAAACGAGAAAGTTATTTTATTTTAAACTGATTTTTATTAAAATGAATACCATTATAAAATTAGAATAAAAACATACATTGCCTTCTTATTTTTTTCTGATTAAAATTTAAAACAAAAAAACCAGTGAATCTAATTTCACTGGTTTTTAAAAAGTTCAACCAATTAAAAATTGATCGTATAAAAGGATATACTTAAATACCTAAAGCTTGTCCACCACCAACTTGAATAGTTTCAGCTGTAAGGAAAGCAGCATCTTTACTTGCCAAGAAAGAAACAACACCAGCCACATCTTCTGGCTGACCTAATCTACCTAACATAATGCTGTTTGCCCAAGAAGCAAAAACTTCTGGCTTAGTTGCTTTAATTTGAGCATGAAAAGGAGTATCAATTGTACCTGGAGAAACTGCATTTACTCTAATACCATATTCTGCTAAATCTTTTGCTAATGCTCTTGTAATTGCATGAACACCTGCTTTAGATGTACCATAAATACCTGCTCCTGGTCCACCTGCATTCCAACCTGCGTTAGAAGTATAGTTTATGATTGATGCATACTCACTTTTCTTAAGAAAAGGTATTGCTGCTCTTGAAGCAAAAAAAGTTGAATCAAGATTTAAAGCCATAACAAATCTATAAAATTCAGTTGTCATTTCTTCGAATCTAGATCTACCACCTAAACCACCAGCATTATTAACTAATACATCAATTTTTCCGTATTTTTCTCCAATCTTATTGATATTTGCTGTTACTTCTTCATCTTTAGTAACATCAAAACCATAATACTCAGCAGTGATACCTTCTGCAGTTAATTCTTTAACTCTTTCAGCTCCTGCTTCATCTTCAATACCGTTTAAAATAACAGTATAACCATCTTTACCTAATCTTTTTGCTACTGCAAAACCTATTCCTCCTGTAGCTCCTGTAATAACAGCTATTTTATTTTCTAATTTACTCATGACTTTATATAATTGTTTATTATTCTTCTATTTTTATTCTACTGATTTTATTTCTCTCGCGAAATAATAAATTGCTCCTAAACCAAGTGGAACTGCTGCTGCAATTGCAACGAATATTGGTGTATAAGAAAATTTCTCTTGTATAATTGGTACTAAAAAATTCATAAGAATTACAGAGAATACACCAACCATACCAGCTAAACCAGCTAAAGACCCTACTGATTTACCACTAAATAAATCACTTGGTAACGTTTGTACATTTCCAATTGCAAACTGAAAACCAAATAATACAAAGAAAACAATTGCTACAAAACGTTCTGGTGAATCACCAAATAACACAGTTGCAACAAGTCCTAAAAACATGATAATACCACCAATTAAAATTGTATATTTTCTTCCCTTATCAATTGAATTTGTTTTCGTAATAATTTTTCCAGAAAATAATCCACCAGCAATACTACCAAGAGCTGCACCTACATAAGGAACCCAAGCAAACATACCTACTTCTTTTACATCAAAACCATAAACGTCTGCTAAGTAAAGTGGCATCCAACCTACAAACAACCACCAAATTGGTTCCAAAAAGAAACGCCCCATAACAATTGCCCAAGATTCTTTATGAGATAAAATTTGTTTTAAACTTAATCCTTTAGTTTCCGAAGTTGCTTCTTGGTCTGCTTTACTTTGACCTTCAATAATATGTTTTTGTTCTTCTTTTGTAATCCAAGGATGCGTTTTAGGTCCTGATTTATTTACCAATAACCAAGGAATAATCCATAATAAACCAAATGATCCAATAATCATAAAAGTAGTTCTCCAACCATAGGCAACAAATAAAGTTGCAATAAATGGTGGTGCAATTACAGACCCAATAGAAGCTCCTGCATTAAATAAACCTTGAGCAAATGCTCGTTCTTTAATTGGAAACCATTCTGCATTACTCTTAACACCTCCTGGCCAATTACCTGCTTCAGAAAGACCTAAAGTACTTCTAAAAATTGTAAGACCTACTAATCCTCTAACAGTTGAGTGTAAAAATGAAGATAAACCCCAAACACCTATACTGATAACATATCCAATTCTGGTTCCAACCTTATCAAATAATTTACCAGAAAACAATTGACCTAGTGCGTAAAACACCATGAAAATATTTAAAATTAAACCATAATCACTTTTGGTTAAACCCAATGATCCAGAAATAGAATCTGGTTGATCACTACTTCCCCACATTATTGCTAATGCACTTCTATCAATGTAATTAATTACAGTAGCTAAAAATATTAACCCTATGATAAACCATCTTAATCCTTTTACTTTCATTATTATTATTTAATTAAGGTGCTTAATAATCTAAAAACTAAATACTTAGCACGTTTTGCATCTAGTTTTGGCATTTAAATAAATCTTTATTAAACTATTTAATAATTTATTTTATTGATAAGAACTTGTAAATTGTTCTATGTCTAGTAATAAATTATAAAATTATTATTCTTTAAAAATTAATTTATTTTTTATTTAATGTTATAGCAATACTGATACAATTCTTTAAAATGTTCTTTCATTTTTAGTTTTGCTAATTGAGGATTTTGATCTTTAATGGCGTCATAAATAGCTTTGTGATCAGCTATTCCTCTTTTAGTTAAACCAATATCACAAACATGATGTTTTTTAAAATTGGTAATAATTCCTGGTGTTATAATCAGCATAAAAGTATTCATTGTACTATTACCACATGCCTTAGCGATAGCTAAATGAAATAATAGATCTTCTTGAACTGCATCTTCACCATTTAAAACTTTACTATCATAAGCATCTAGTGCTTCTTTAATTTTAATTAAATCGTCTTCTGTTCTATTTGTAGCGGCTAATCCTGCTGTTTTTAACTCGAGTAAAATTCTAGTTTCTACCAAAGATCTAAAATCTGGTATTTCTAATCTTAAAATATCCTCAATCATACCATTTAAGGCTATTATACCTATGTTAGCTACAAATGTTCCACTTTGCGGAATAGAAACTAATAAACCATAAAATTCCAACTTTTGTATTGCTTCTCTTAGAGCATTTCTAGACACTTCAAACTTTTCTGAAAGCATTCTTTCAGATGGTAATTTATCACCTGGTTCTAAATTCTTAAAATTTATTAAATCTCTTATTTTAGAAATAATTTCTTTTTGAAAGCTAGAACTATCCGATTTTGTAAGTGTCTCTAATTTCATTTTTTTTGTATTTTATATATCTACAAATATAAAAAACTATTTAATGTTTGTACTTGTATTGATTAACACACATTTCTAAAACTTTCATAATAGTAATGTGTGTTATTCTTTTAAACAGTTTTTATTTTTACCTTGAATTAATTTACAGGATATACTTTTACATTATCAACATACAATTCATCATTTGTAATTGCATACATCCAAATAGCTATTTCTCCTGTTGCATTTGATGAAAATACTTTTTTAACAACTTTAAAATTACCTTTACCATTTGCTTCGTCTCCAACAGTTTGAACTAAAGGAGTACTAACTTCAGCGTCAGCTCCGTCATCATACCAACCATCTAAAATTTCAACGATAACTCTATCTCCTCCATTAATATCATCCTTATCTGTTTTAATTGCATAACTATATTCTATAATATAGTTAGTATTTGGAGTAACCGTAATTGCTTGATAAGCAAATCTAGTAGAACTACTTAATAATGGTCCGGCAGATGTAGAACTTGTATATTTAGCGCCAGGTGTTTTAGAAGAACCAGAAGGTGTACCATCGTAATTTAGAGGATCTCCATCAGAACTAGCATTAAAAGCATTTGTATTTCTTCCTGTAAAGCTAGAAGGTTTCCAGTTACTTGTCCCTTCATCAAAATTTCCATTTAAAATTTCTGGATAAATTGAAGGTGGAACAATTGGTTCAATAACTTCTACGGTTGACGTAAATGTACTTATAACACCTAATTTATCTGATGCTGTTAAGGTTACTGAATAAATACCTTCACCTGGAAACGTATATTCTGCATCAAAAGTTGAAAACATATCTATCTCACCATCACCATCACTATCTAAACCAAAATCCCAAAGATAAGTAGTTGCACTTGTTGATAAATTTGAGAATGTATATGTTAAATAATCTGTAGTTACAGTAGCTTTAAAATTAGCTGCTGGTGGTGTTAAATCTGGCTTTGAATTTGCTTCTGGCAATTCAAATTCAAACAAATCACTACAAGATGTAAAAGTAGCGCCAACTAAAATTACAAACACAAATAGAAAGATTTGTGAAACTTGTTTTTTTATTTTTTTCATTTTTTTTGTTTTTAATTTAATTAATTATACCCAGCGTTTTGTTTCATTACACCTTTACTCAAGTTTATTTCATTTTGAGGAATAGGTAATAATAAATCTGTTGTTGAAAAATTGAAACCGCTAGCACTCGCAAATACAGAAAGTTTTGATGGTGCTTCTCCAAATCTGATTAAATCAAATAATCTATGATTTTCAAAAGCAAACTCAACTCTTCTTTCTAATAATAAAGCTTCTTTTGTAAGTTTTGATGGACGATCAGTAGCAGCATCAAAACCTGCTCTAACTCTAACCTTCATATAAGCATCAATTGCTTTTGTGTTTGAAGTTTCTGTACCACCAGCTAAAATAGCTTCTGACTCCATTAACAATACATCTGCATAGCGTAATACAATAAAATCATTACCCGCTAATTGTGGTAAACCTGTAAATGTTTGACCATCACTTCCTCCAGTTTCTCCATCAGGAAAAAATTTAGCTACTTGGTATCTTACGGTACCTCCAAAAAGTGTTAAAGGATCTGGTCTATAAGAATCAGCTATTCTATTTCCACCATTAGCATCAATTGCTGCTACGGCGTCGGTTGTAACATAATTAACACCACTAGTATTACCAACAGCATTCATAAATTCTGCAGAAAATATTTGACTATTATCTTGTACATTACTATTGTAACCTATTACAAAAATAATTTCGTTACTACGTTCTGAATAAAACACATCATGGAAATTATTCTGCAAAGCATATTTATTACTATTTATAATTTCTTCACATAAAACTTGTGCCTTAGCATACTCTGGTGTATCTAAAGATAAATAAACTTTGGCTAATAAAGCTTGTGCAGCAACTTTAGATGCTCTTGTTTTATAAGGAAGATCTAAATAATTAACAGCTGTTAGTAAATCGCTAACGATTAAATCATAAATTATACTTTTATCAACTCTTGTAAATTGAACTTCAGTCTCAGATGGAGAAATAACACGGTCTATTAATGGCAAATCACCAAATAATCTTACTAAATTAAAATACGCGTACGCTCTTAAAAATTTTGCTTCTGCTTCAATTTTATTTGCTGCTGTTGCATCTTCAACAACACCAATATTAGCTAATACAACATTTGCTCTGTAGATAGCTTGAAAATAACTAGTATAATAATTTCCTACAAAGTTGTTTGTTGGCAATACATTTAAACTTTCAAGTTGACCTGCATCAGAAGCATCTTCTGAATCTGGACTTTTAGTACTTGTATTGTCACTTCGCATTTCTGTTACATAAAATTCCCATTGAACTCCATGATTATCATTTTTACTGTTACTATTAATTCCTTTAATAGCAGCGTAAACACCAATTAACCCCGTTTCTAATTCATCTGCATTAGAATAATAGTTATCGGTTGTAATAGAAGAGCTTGGCACAGGCTCTAAAAAGTCGCTACAAGAAAAGAATACATTTCCTATTAAAATTATAGCGATATATTTAAAATATTTCATAATATTATTTGTTAAATCGTTTTAAAATTTATTAAAAATCTAAATTTAAACCAAGAGATATAGTGCTATAAATTGGAGAACCACCTCTTTGATACCCATATTGTGTAGGGCTTGTTTTGTCTAATGCTTCTGGATTCCATCCTGTATAATTAGCTGCAGTTATATACATTAAGTTTTGACCTGTTGCATACACATTTAATCCTGAAATACCAAGGCTGTCTAAAACATCTTGTGAAAAATTATAGCCAATATTTACATTTCTTAAAGCAATATATGATGCATCTTGAACAATACTATTTGTAAAATATTTGTCTACTAAAAACTCTTGATTAGGTGCTGATTCTAAAACTGTTCTATTGTTATTATTACTAAACAAATAGTGGTCAGCAATATTTCTTACTTCTGCCCCATGAGATCCTTGAAACATAAAAGAAATATCAAAATTTCCAAGTTTAAAATCATTTGTAATACTCCAAATAAATTCTGGATAAGGGTTCCCTAAAACTGTTTTATCTTCACCATCTAAAACACCATCTCCATTTAAATCTTTTACATAAACCAAACCAGCTTCTGCACCAACATGTCTCCACGGTCTATCTCTATCTTCAAATTCTAATTCTTTATCTACCACATACCCATAATATAATGATATTGGTTGACCTTCAAGATTAATCCATTCTGCAGGTCTACTAGGATCTAAACTTGTAATTTGACCATCTGAATCTGCAAAATCTACTAACGTATTTTTATTCGTTGTTGCGATAAAAGATGTGCTCCATTTAAACTTTTCTTTACTAATATTTTTAGTTCTTATTTCAAGTTCCCAACCTTCGTTTTTAACTTCACCTAAGTTTACTAAAGCTCCTGTAAAACCTGTGGTAGATGATATTGGATTGTTAAGTAATAATTGATCACTTGTTCTTCTATACCAATCTAATGAACCAGATATTTTATTGTTAAATAAACCAAAATCTACACCTGGATTTATTTCAACTAAACGCTCCCATTTTAATTCATTATTCGCAATATTTACAGGAGAAAAACCTGCTTGAATACTACCGTCTACAGAATAACTAGAATTTGCAGCACCTAAAAGCGCTAAATGTGGATAATAATCTACCAAAATATTACCTGTACTTAAAGTTGGCTCACTACCTTGTGCATCTGCATCTGTTGAACCAGTATTTAAACGGTCATTACCAGTAACACCATAACTAACTCTAAGCTTTAAATTTGTTACCGAATTACTATTTGAAAGAAAGTCCTCTTTAGCTATATTCCAACCAATAGAAGCAGCAGGAAAATTACCATATTTAGTTTCTGATCCAAAAATTGAACTTCCAGCTCTTGTTAAACTTAAAGAAGCTAAATATTTATCATCAAAAGCATAATTTACTCTTGAAATTAAGGCTACGTAACGTTTTTGCCATTCAAAACCATCAAATTCAGAAATAGCAGTTGCGTTTGTAATTTGTTGCACTACATCGTTTGTATATCCTGTTCCTTTAAATCCTGAGTAGAAATAATTTCTACTTTCAAGTGAAGTACCCGCTGTAAAACCGATATCATGTTTACCAAAAGATTTGTCATAGTTAAAGAAATTATCTACAATAATATAATTTTCTTTTTGAGAGATCTCTTGCATATAAGCATCTGTAATACTTTCTCTTGCTTGAGTCCCCATATAATCTATTCTCTTAGTATCATTATAAGAACCAGCAAGTGATGTTTTAAAATTTAAATCATCTGTTATTTCATATTGTGCGTATAAACTACCAAATAATTGAAACTTTTTATCTGATCTATTTCGCTCTACAATTCTGGCATACGGATTTGCATTGTTACTATTACCAATATTTGTTAAAATATTATCAATAACACCATCTCCATCTAAATCAAAAATTGTAAAATGATCTTGTCTTGCATAATCACCAACTTGCATACTTGCATAAGCACCGTTTGGATTTATATATTGAAGTGATTGTTCTGTATGATAAATAGGTAACCAAGGCTGATGTCTTGCTACGTTATGAATATTTTCTGAGAAACGTCTTCTATCAGTAAAAGTTGGGCTAAAATTAGCACCAATTTTAAATTTGTCACTTATTTTACTATCTATTTTTAATCTTACCCCTAATTTTTTATAATTATCTACTAACAAAACACCTTCGTCATTAGAATAATTTAAACTTACAGTAAATTTTGTTTTATCATCACCACCTCTAACTGATAATGCATGATTGGTAATTGTTCCTTGTTCAAAAAACACATCTTGCCAAGAACGATCTGTTCCTATTTGTAATTGTGCTTGCGTATATGGAGATAATTCTAAACCTAAAGCAGTTTGTTTATCTGCCCATCCTTGCGTTGTAAAACCATAAGCAGAGCTCTTTCTTGGAGTTTTTACACCTGTAAAAGTACTATAGTTAATTCTTGTTTTACCAGAAACACCAGATTTCATAGTAATCATTATAATACCATTAGAACCCTTTGGTCCAAAAACAGCAGAAGAAGCTGCATCTTTTAATATTTCAAATGACTCAACATTATTCATATTTAATGAACCTAAGAAACTTGAATCTACAATTACACCATCAACAACTATTAACGGAGTAGAATCTCCAGCCATAGAACCAACACCTCTAATAGTAATCGTTGGTGCCGAACCTGCTTCTCCATCCGTTGCTTGGATGTTTACCCCAGATACCTGACCTATTAAGGCATCATCTACCCTAGATACTGCAATTTGATCTAGGTCATCATTTGTAACTTTAGAAATAGAACCTGTTAAGTGACTTTTTTTCTGTGTACCATAACCAATAACAACGATTTCATCTAATTGACTAGCACTCTCTTCTAATATAACATTTATTGTTTTTTGATTTACTATAGCAACAGTTTTAGTAGCATATCCTAAATAAGAAAATTCCAAAACTTGACCGGAAGCTACCTTTAAACTATAAACCCCGTCAAAATCTGTTTGCACACCCTTAGTAGTATTTAGGATTCTAATTGTCACCCCTGGCAAAGGAGTATTATCGCTTTTAGAAGTTACAACACCTGTTATCGTAGATGTTGTTTGTGCATAAAAGCAAATGTTTACTAACATTACCATTAATAATGTTAATTTAAATTTTAATTTCATAATATTATTTTATGTTTAAAAATATAATTCATTAAATCATAATTGTGAATTTTTAAAAATATTTCAAAAGAGAATTGATTTTTTAAAAAACACATTTATAATAAATACTAAAAATTGTTATGGTTAAATAATTATTTGGTTAACCAAATTGGTTAACCAAAAATAAATTATTTTATTTATAAAACAAAAAAAAATGTTAATTATTTTATAAAACCTTCATTATTAGTAGTAAAAAGGTTTCAATTTTGTTAAAAATATTTAAATCTATCAAATTAAGAAATGATAAAATTATAAAATATTATAATAACTCTAATTTATACCCTTTATAAATATTGTTTCTTATTAAGCTTTATCACCAAAATAAGATACTGCTCCTCCACTTAAAAAATCTTCTCTTACTGGACTAAAAGTGTCAATTAACATTCCTTCTTCTAGGCAAATTGCGCTATGCAGTAAATTAGGCTCAATGTAAACACCGTCTCCTGCTTCTACAATTTTTTTCTCACCATTAATTTCAAATTCAAATTTACCTGAAACACAATAAGTAGCTTGTGTATGAAAATGTTGATGAGGAGAACCTAAAGCTCCTTTTTCAAATTTTACTTGAACCATCATAATTTGGTTGTCATAGCCCAAAAATTTTCTTGATACTCCTCCACCAAGAACTTCCCATTCCATATCTTTTGTAATGATATACTTTTCGCTAAATCTATTCATTTTTTCTATTTTTATGATTAATTTAATTGTAATAATAAGAACCTTTCCAATTATATTCTTTATTATCTATTGTAATTGTATGATTTTTTTCTTTTGAGTTATCCTTATTAGAAATAATTAAAACTTTAGTTTTTTTGTTTACCGTTGTAATTTGTACAGCCGTATAAGTATCTGTATCTAAAATAATTTTTAATTTTTCAATATTAGAATATGCATTTAATGCAAGTTCAGTAATAGGGCTATAACTACCATGAGATTCTATAACAGTAGCAAAAGTTGTATTCTGTGCATTTTTTCTTCTAATAATTAATGATGGTTCTCTTCTTAAATTATAATCTGGATCGTGGGCTCCTATTCTAGCCAATATTAATTCATCAGAGGTATTAGATGTGGTTGTTAATGAATAAAATAAATTATTATTGATCCATGAGAACACACTATTTTCTGAAGAAGGATTTCCTAAACCTTCTTTCCATAAATGTTGATACCCATTCTTTGTTCCTAAACTTTCTAGCTGAGAAAATGATTTATAATCAAAATTTGCAGTTATAATTTGACCTAAATAAAAATACGGTAAATCATATTGATTTTTAGTTGCTGATTTCACTTTAAAAAGATCAACAATAAAAGGTTTTTCAAATTCTTCATCTTTGATGATTGCAAATGTTCTAAGCATTTCTGTACCAGGATACGCATTTACTTCTGTTGCACTTACAATTTTAATATTTGGATTTTTATCATCATAGAAATATAAATCTGAATGATGTTGGCTGCCTATTTCAAATTCACCTTTAAAATGATTTTCTTCATTTACAGAAAGTGTATTATGCGCAATGGTTTGTTTTGCCCACGTTTTATTTTCTTTTAAATAATTTCCACCACCTTTCTGTTCAATGTTTACAAAACGTGACAATCCGTAATCTTGAATTATTTCATTTCCGTTTTCGTATAAAGAAAAAGATAACTTGTCATAATGTCCATGACTAGATCCTTGAGAAGCATATTTAAAAACTAACTCTAAACTTTCGTTTCTTAAAATACCTACTCCGCCTTCATCGCCATTTCTTCCATCAGATAAATTAATAGATTTTTTTGTAAAATTCTTTTCTAAACCCTCTTTAATTCCGATGGCAATTGACAACCCTGTATCATCTAAAACAACTTGATCTTGTTTTTTGGCAATACTTAATAACTCAGGATTATTTCCACCATAATGATATGCTATATCCACCGCAGAAACCAATGCTGCTGTATAATATGACATTCCTTTTTGACCATCGTTTAAAGGAAAAAATTCTCCATCAGCATCTGTTAAATTTATCAATGCATTCACAGCTTTTAATAAAACGCCATCTTTATACTCAAATATTTTTAATTCTGGTTTTACATTATGCATAGCCTGTGCAAAAATCAAAAACGGATACATTGCATATCGCTGATAATAAGGACCTTCATTATAATATCCATCTGGAGAAAATGGTTCATCTAAGTTACCAAAGAAACCTAATCTCTGTCCTTCAATTTTAATAAAACCACCATCATTATCTTTCATATCAGCAGTTAAATTGTCTGTTTTTAAACCATTTAAAGCATTTTCTAAAAGTTCATCATTATCCATCACTAAGGCAATCATACCTACAGCTACATTACCCCAAGTACTATGATTATGAACTCTATTAAAAAACTGTGGATTTCCTTCAGAAATAAACTTTGCAAAAGGTATAAATAAATCGTTCTCTAAAACGTCTCTTTCTTCTTTTGATAACCAATCATAAATACAATCGTAAGCTTGAGCAGTATAAACTAACCAGTTTGAATCATTAAGACATTGCCAAAATAATTTACCTCTTGCATAAGATCTTGTTTGAGGATGAACTGGTAAAGTTGGATATAATTTTGCATACGCAAACAGCATGTCTTTTACATACGTTGCATATTTTTCATCATTTAAAATCTGATATAAAACGCCTGCCTTTTGCATTAATAAAAAGTTACTTTTATGTCTTTCATGGGTATAACCTCCAGAAAAATCTTGCGGAACGGGAACAAAAATACCTAACTCTATTTCTGCATCCACTTCTGCTTTTGTTGTAGCTAATGATCTATCAAAAATTGGCACATTTCCTAAATGCTTTCTAATATTATTTACACCCTCTTTTGTTAATATTAATTTAGGATGAGCACCTTGTATTGCTACTTCTTTATTTGAAGTACTTTGAGATGTTGTTTTACAAGAAACTAAAAACATAAATACTATTAAAAATAGTACGTTTTTTGCTGTATTTTTTTTAAAATTCATTTAATCTATGTGTTAAAACTATTCCTAAATATTATTCTCTATTCAATTTTACTTATGCTTAACTTATTACAACCTTAAATTTAAAACTAGTATGTAACTAATTCTATAAACACTTTAATTTTTATACAAATAAGATAAAAAACACAACTTAAAATTGGTAAACCACTTTGGTTTACCAAATATAGCCTTATTTAAGTTTTTATCAAAAAAATAACTTAGAAATTTATAAAGTATAAAATTATAGTTGTGAATTTTAATTCAAAAAAAAGCAATTAATAATAACCTCTAACAAATAATTATGAAAACAATAGAGTTTACTACATACTATTGTTAAAAAATTAACTTTACTAATGTATAAAATTTAATTTTACAAAAAAAGCCCATTTTAAAATAATGGGCTTTTTAAGATAAAAAATATGATGCTAATTACTCAATAATAACTTTTCTTGAACCTACAAGATCGTTACTAGTTACTTTTAAAATATAAACTCCTTTTGATAATTTAGAAGTATCAATTCTGTCATTTGTTAATGAAGAAGCGCTTAAAACTTTTTTACCAATTAAATTAAACATTTCTACACCAGTAATGTTTTCATTTGAAGTAATTTGAATAAAGTTTTTTGCAGGATTAGGATATACGCTAATTTTAGATGAGAAAATATCATTTACAGAAGCAATTCCTCCTGTGTTAGTTAAAGATACTTCGTCAATTCTAATTTCAGAACTTCCATTAGACCAAGAATAACCTTTACCATCTGCATCTGCAGTAGTTGGTCTACCAATTCCTCTACCAAAAATAGCGATACTAGTATTATCACCTGAGTTAAAAGTTAACTCTCCTGTTCTATAATCTTTATCTCCAGGATGTGCAATAGTAGCAGAAACTAAATTATTAGAAGCATTTTCAACACTCGCAATTAAAGTGTATCCGAAACCAATAGATTTTCCATTAGCAGGATCTTCATAAGCAGGTGTATAACCAGAATCATAACCAGAACCTTTTAATATTCTCATTTCTAATGAAGAAGCTTCTGTAGCAGTAGCTTTATCATCAAAATTATAAACATAAGTAAATTTGTAATTTGTATTTGCTAATACAGCAACTTCTTGATACATAATATCTGCTTCAAGATCATCAAATTTAGCACCGTAAGAAGTAGAAGAATTCCAAGAAGAAGACTCCAATTGATCTCCTAAATCTTTATTCATCCAACCTGTACAAGAACAAGCACTAGAACTACCCTCTCTAGTAAGAGGATCTAAAGTTGCATTAATAACTGTAGGTTGTTGTGCAAATAAACTTGCACTTGCTATTAAAGCAGCAAAAAGTAATGTTTTTTTCATAATTGTAAATTTAAATATTAATTATTGATTATTGATTATTGATTGGTCAACCAATCTGGTTTCCCAAATTTAAGTTTTTTTTTTGTATCCTCAAAGACTTTAACAAAAAATAATTTTAAAATTTGATTTTCAAATAGTTAAAAATCTTAATTAAGTGTAAAATTATCTAAAGGATTTATTTTTAAGGGATCTTTAATACTCCCTTTTATTGATGAATTCATGTAAAAAGATTTATAAAATAAGGATTGGCAATACATTTTATCTTGTTCAATTTCCATGAAAAAATCTACTTTTTCATTGAATTCTATATCTGAATTCTTAATCTTTATTTTTTTAACGCCAAAAAAGAATATTTTATTTCCTTTTGATATCGTAGTATTTGCATCTGATTCGATAGTAGATTCATTTACTTTCCATCCTCCCACATTTGGATTCTTATTAGTTTCATCTAATCGATCATCAAATTTAGAAAATGGAAACAAAACTGTAATAAAATTAAAATATTTACTGTTATTTTTTGAAACAACAATCCATTCTTTTCCGCGAGCTCCATCAGTTAAAATTGTATCAACTTTATGTAATTGATAAATATCCAAACCAGATCCATTTTGAAAACTTGAACGCAATAAATTTGGGGAATTTTCTATACTAAAGTGTCCTTGCCAAACTTGTTTATAACTATGGTTTTTATCTGATGAGAAATTGTCTTTTACAATCCAAAAATCATTTTCTACATGTAGAACTTGTCTAGAATACTGTACTCCAACATTTTCAAATCCATCATGATTGCCTATAAAAACTTCTAACTCTTTCTCTTTTTGAAACGCAACAACTTTAGGGTTTGGTAACTGCAAAAACTTACCAAAACCACTTCCTCCTTTATTAGATGCATACTTTTTACCTTGTAATTCATCATCAACCAATGCAACATTTTTAGTCATTGAATTTTTAAATAATTCTAAATCACTTAAAGAATACCGCACTTGGTAATTTGGTAACACAACATTACCGTTTGCAAATGCTTGAATACCCAACATATCGCCATGTTGATGATCTGGTTTTTTAGCATCTACGCCAGCTGAAATAACTAACATTTTATCGTTATTTCGCCAACCTTCTCTCATTATATAATAACCCGTTTCAGGAAAACTAATAGAATTAAAACTCGGTTTTTCTTGTTGTATATTTTGTAAATTTTCTAACTGATTTTTACTCGTATACCAATACATTTTTTCGCTAACCTTATTATTTGCAAAATAACCGAAAGACTTATTTTCAAAAAGTAAATACCCTAAAGTAAGTGCTTCTGAAATATCATTTTTTTCTGCCCAAGGAGTGTCTGTATCATCAGAAAAAACAGGTGCAGATGTATCTGGAAAAGCAATTTTTGTTAAGGTTGTAAAAAGCGATTCTAATTTATTTTTCCAAAAATCATCCACTTTAATAGTACTATTTTTAGCCAATTGATATACATAAAAATAATTACCAATATCGCTTATATGATAATGAACAGTTCTTTCAAATTGAAATCCGTCTTCATTAATTTCTTTTCGTAAATGCTCTTCTAACAATTTCATGGAATGTGTATACCACAAATCTGTATCAACAAAATCTCTAAATAAAATAGATATCATTGCTAAAGCCGATAAACCTCTTGTTTGATGATTGCCAGAATGAAATTCTTGATTTGTTTCAAATAAATTAGCACCATGTTGCAGCAAAGTTGCAATAGTTGTTAATTGTTCTTCGTCTGAATATGCTTTTTCTCCTAAAAATAGATTGTGAATTTCTAACCAATTTAAAACCCTGTAACCCGATCTAAAAGCCTCATAAACACCATTTCCATCTTCTATAGTTTCAAACTTATTTTGAGATAAAGCTATATTTAAAGACGTAACTTGTTCTGTAAAATAATCTATATATTGAGGATCTTTTTGCTGATAAAAATATGAAAAAGCAATATCAACCATTTTATGTTGACGCGCTAAATGTCTTAACGCATAGGCATTTACCGCTTCTCCATTTTTGTAATTAAAAGGTAGTTTCCAAACTGTATTTGCAGGAAATTTTTGTAAATGATCTACACCTCTTGAAATATGATTTGCTGACGCATTTGGATACAATTTAGTATATTCTTCAAAACGATCATTTACCGTTTTGTAGTTATAAAAATATCTCTCAGAAAATTTTTCTCTAAAATAACTAGCTAATTTCTCTGTTGATATTTTATCATTTTCTGAAACATTTTTTTTAGCTGTTTCAGTTAAGTAATGCTGTAGTTCTGTAATTTTTAAAACTTTAGTACTTGGTATATTTTGCCCGAATCCGAGAGTAGAAAAAAAAATTAAAAATAGCGTTTTTAGTAGTTTCATATTATTATTTTTAATTGCCTACAAAATGGCATTACTCTACAATTTGGTATCTTTTAATAATACAAGCAATCCAAAAAACAGGTGTTTTTTGAATTACATATATCATATCTGAGGGACAATCTATATTTTTGCTGCTTTTGTTCTAAGTTAATTTTGCTGATGATTTTTTTGCCAATAGAACAAAAAACAGATATGCAATTAATTACAAATAATTTAAGAGACCTTTTAAAATCATATAAAAAAATCCTGCAAAGTTTAAAACCTTGCAGGATTTACAATGATTAATACATTAATTTTAATTTCAAATTTTGAACTATTTCTACAGAACCAGAATTAGTAATCGTATTATCTACAGGAGCTTGCCCTTTTTCTCCCCAAAGAGTTGCAATTACTTTAACAGGATTATTGTTAAACATATTATTTTTAAATTCTACATTTACAATACCTCTATTTTTAATTAAGATTTTTTCTGATGATAATTTACCAGAGTTTGTTACTAAATTATTATCAAAAACCAAGTTACCTCCTATTGTAGATTCATCATAACCGCCTCTGTAATAATCTAAAATAGTTTCTGATATATTAAAGAAAGTTGTTTTTGTAATTAATACAAACTCAGCATTATAATCTCCACCATCGTTTGTTTCTTTATTTAAGTTAATACCACTTAAACAATTTTTAATAGAAGAATTAGCTACAGAAATTGTATCTGCAAATGATCCTTTTGAAACTTCTAAAACCGCTTTAAAGTCTAAAATCTCAGAATTATTGATAAATAAATTATAGGCTTTAGACATGTTTTTATCTAAAGTAGTAAATGCATTTTGGCTGTTATCTCCTTTAATAATTACATTTTCTAAACGCAAGTTCCCTTTTGGCTCCATTAAAAAAGCAGTATTTACTGATGTAAAATTAAGGGTTGCTTTGGTGTTTTTATCCGAAGAAACAATTTTAATTTCTTTGTTAATTGATATTGATTCAGAAACAGCGTATTCTAATGCACTTAATTCAATGATATCTCCAGATTTTGCATCTTTAATTGCTTTTGATAATTCTGATGACGTTGCCACTTTAAAAATTGTTGCTTCAACTTTTACTTTATCTGATGAAAACCAAGTTGTACCATATTTTGTTTTATCAATTAAAACAGTTTTTGCAGCTACCGGATTTATAATTGCACCAATAGTATTTGCCGATGCTCTTTTTGCACCAAATAAATCTGAATGGATTTTATCAAAATTAAATCCATTATAAACTTCAGAAATATTAGCAGTTGGTACAAATAAATTTTCTGAAATTTTGTTTACAGTGAACTCTTGTTTTGTAATTCCGTCTGAAGTAACATCACTTTTATTTTCATTATTGGTAATGTTGTTTTTAAAAGTAACACCGTCAACTTTGTCGTAATTATAAATAGGATATTCTGCTTTTGTAGCATTATAAATAGAATTATTAGAAAAAATGGTTCTTTCTGGTCTTGCAGAACGAATTTCAGAAGCTGGTAAAACATCACTTTTATCAACATTAGAACCTACACTAAAATACCAAGGCGTTGGGCAATCTACCCAAGAATTATAAGCAACAACAACATCTGTAACTTGATTATATCTATTTAAAGGAGATTTAGGTATTCCGTTCATTACAGCAATTGCAGCTCTAAATTCTTCTCCTTTTAATTTATAGAAATAGTTATTTGTAATCCAATGTCCTGTATTTACAACCCTTACACCTCCAATAAATTTAGAATTATCATTACCAATAAAAACGTTTCCATCAATCGTTGCATAATTACCATGTCTTAAAACTAAAGAACCTTCACTTTCAAAGAAAACATTGTTTTTAAAAATATTAAAATTAGATTTACTAGAAATTATTTCTACTTCACCATTACAACGATCAAATAAGTTGTTTTCTATGTTTGTATAAGAAGGCGTCATTGATGTTCCGCTATCACCTATTTGTAAAGTTTCGCCATGAGGGCCACCTTTTCTTGGTCTTGGTCCAAAATGATTATTTATAATTTGATGATGATTATTAATATGCTCATTCCCTTTTAAAACAACCATAACTGTTGGTCCAAAATTAGATTTCCCAGCAATATAATTATTACTTAATTCATTATTTTGCCCCCAAAATTCTACCCAATGATCAGAAACATCTCTGTCTAATTGTGTAAACTCTTCTATAACACAATTGGTTACCTTAGAGTGAAAAGCAATTTTTTCATCATCAATTTTAAAACGGATTAAAGCTCTTGTTGGTGAATATCCATTTCTAAAATGAAGGTCTTTTACTACTAAATAAGTTCCTCCAATTTGCAAGTTTGATTTTCCTTCAATAAAAACTTTACCTGGCGTTTCTGCTCTTAAGGTTATTGGTTGTGCCTCAATCCCTTCTCCAAAAAACTCAATTTTAATGTCTGTATAGGTTCCGTCTTTAAGAACAATATCATCCCCTGCTTTTGCTTTCTGAATTGCTGCTGTTAACTCAGACTCATTACTTACTAAAATAGTATTTGTTACCTTTTCTTTACAAGAAACGAGTACTAAAAATAAACTGATAATTAAAAATGATTTGTTCATAATACTTTATAATAATTTGATTAATGTGTAATTGATAAATTGTAATATTTAATTCTAGAAAAAGCATTTGCTTCTGTAGATCTTAAATAATTACCTGCTTTATAATAATATTCAAATGGCCATTTTGCAAGACTTACATCTTTGTAATTATATGGCGTATCGTTATTTAATTGTAACTCAATTTTACCTTTAGGTGCGGTAATTCTAAAATCGTAAGCATTAAAATCTTCATTAATTTCAACATGAAAATACAAATAAAAAGGAAATAAAGAGAAATAAAAACCTGAATTTTCTATTCATTTAATTATTATTTTAAAGCAAATAAACGACTGGTTTACCAAATTGGTTTACCAAATATAAGAACTAATTTTGGAATAGGAAAAAATATTATTTTAATCTCTGATAAAGAGCAGAAAACACAATAATATAAAATAAATTAAGATGATTAAATCTGATAGAAAGATGTGTTAATGTACTCATAATCACCACAAACAACATGAATCAAATAAAAATTTTAATTGATCACAATAGCAAAAAAGATAAGTTAATTTTATTTGATGAGGATCAGCAATTACATTGAAATAAAAAAAACTTCCCATTAAATATTAGTAGGAAGTTATAAATTTTAAAAAAAGTAATATAAATGATTAAACAACAAACTGTTTTTTCATTACTTCATTAATAGAAAATACATCATATAATACATTTCTACTAGACCTCGTTGGTAATGATGTATAGTCTTGTTTATTGTCTTGAAAATTATTTAAAAATACAGCTAAGCCTGTTAAAGAATCTAACATATTTGATTTTAAATATACAATAAAATCAAATTCAGATTCGCTTAATAGCAATCTAGCACCAGATTTTATAGCTGCCTTTAGCCCTTTATCTAATTTTATATCTAAAATAGAAATATTCTTTTCTGATTTAAATTGTATTTTTTTTAAAAGATTTAATGTATTGTCTGAACTAGCATTATTAACAAAACAAATTTTATTTGCATTAATATTTGCTAAGTATTCATTATCAAAGCTGCTAATTTCTGTTTCGTTATTCGAAAAAACAATAATTACTCCTGAATTCATTTAAATAGAATTTTATGCACTATTAAACCCAAAACAACAATTAATTATCATTATTGATAATTATTAACCATTAAGATTAATTATATGTAACTAAAAATTAATTTTAAGGCTATTTTTTGGGTATTTATAGGATAAAAATATAAACTTTTGAAGTTGATTTTATTGATTTTCGTTCTGTACAATTTAACTGTAGACAAAATGCATTGTTACTATAGATGAAAAAGAATTATAGTAAATCTAATCGTTTCATTAATTCTGGTCTTTTAGATCTGCTAACAGGAATTACGTCCTTTTTAATTAGCACACTATTATCTTCAATATCAATGATTTTTTTTATGTTTATAATAAAAGAACGATGAATTTTTAAAAATAAAGCATCTGGTAATTTTTCTTCAATTTTCTTTAATGTAGAATGAACCACATAATTTTTATCTTCTGTTTTTATATGAATATAATCTCCTTTTGCTTCTACTAAATAAATACTTGGTAAATCTATTTTTATTAATCGTCTATCTATATTTACGTAGAAGTCGTTAGAATTATCTTGTGGTTTTATACTCGGTGAAGTTTTTTCTAAAATCTTATTCCTTGCTTTTGATATTGCTTTTTGAAAACGAGATAATTCGATAGGTTTTAACAAATAATCAATAATAAAGTCATATTCAAATGCTTCTATAGCAAATTTAGGATCTGAAGTGGTTAATATTATTTTAGGTGGATTTTTTAAAGATTTTATAAAATCTAACCCATTAAAACCAGGCATATGAATATCTAAAAATATTAAATCTACCTTGTTTTCATTTAAAAACTTCATTGCCTCAATGGCACTAGAAAACTCTTCAATAATACTTAACCCTTCAATATCATTGGCTAGTGTTTGAATTATAACCCTCGCCATTTTCTCATCATCAATAATAATGCTTTTCATAAAAATTTGTTGTTAAATTTAATATTTCTTTAAAACGGAAAATTAACAATTTAAAAACATGAATTTAAGAAAAAAATAGATTTTTATAGCGTTTTTTTAAACTTTATTTTTTTATTGTAAAATAAAAGGTGGTGCCTTTATCTATTTCAGATTCTAACCAAACTTCACCTTTATAAATATTTACAATTTTTTTTACAATTGATAGGCCAATTCCTGATGAATTCTGATCCTTTTTTAAAGATTGAAATATTTTAAAAATGCTATCGAAATGCCTATCTTGAATACCAATACCATTGTCTTTAATTGAAAATTTATAAAAAGAGTTATAATCTTCAACATCAATATCTATAACACCATTTTCTTTATTATTAAACTTAATTGCATTGCCAATTAAATTTTGGAATAACTGTTGAAACTTCGTCTTATCTCCTTTTAAATTAGGTAATTTATTTAAAATATTGATCGTAATATTTTCTGGTACGTATAATACAAGAATTAAATTTTTAATTAAAGAATCTAATTCTACCACTTCATCTTCAGAAACAACTGCATCTAAGCTAGAATATTTTAAAATATCAGAGATTAAATTCTCCATTGTTTCTAAGGTAATTTCAATATCCTTAAAATTTTGGAGACTTGCTTCGTCAAATGCAGATAAATTATCTATTTTTATCCATGTTGTCAAGGCTGCCAAGCTTCTAAGTGGAGATTTTAAATCGTGTGAAACTATATGAGCATATTCATGTAATTCTTCGTTACTCTTTTCTAACTTTTTTAAAAGTTCTATGTTTAAGGATTCTGTTTTTTTCCTTTCTCTTAAATTAATAGCACTTTTTATCTTAAAAGACACCAAATTAGCTATATTTTCAATGGTATTTAATTGTTCTTTTTTAAAGTAATTCTCATTTTTATGTTCTGCATCAATTACAGCAATAACTTTACCTTCACTAATTATTGGTACTGTTATTTCTGATAATCTTCTTTCATCATCTAAAATATATCTTTGATCTTTGTCTGTATTTCCTATAATTTCTGCAACTCCTGTTTGTGCCACATTTCCAACAATTCCTTTTCCAAATGGTATAATGACTTTGTTTAAAACTTGATTATCTGGTAGTGCTTTATTATGATACGCTGCAATTTGCTCTAACGCATTTTCTTGGTTATTTACTAAATATATAACACAGTCGTTTGTACCTAAATAAGTAGCAATACTACTCGATATCTCCCAAGCAATTTCATAAATATTTTCTTTTCCTAGAATAGACTTCATGATATTATTAATCATATCAACAATTAAACGTTTTTCTCTTTCAACTGTTATATCTCTAATAATACCCTGCGCTGCTATCGGTTTTTTTAATTTATCATAAATAATACTTCCATTAATATGTACCCATTTAACCTCTTTACTTTTGGTAATAATCCTTGCTGTATAATCCGTAAAATGCCCCGTTTTTACAAGCTGCGAAAAAGATTTCAATGCATACTCATGATCTTCGTTATAAATAAGTTTTTGAACATTTATTGGTTCTGAATGAAAGTCGTATCCAAAAAAACTTTCGGCTACGTCATTCATTTTTAGAACCTCCCCATGAAGATCTATAACAACATAAGAATCATTTATATTTTCAAAAACACCCTTTAATTGCGATGTTTTTTCATCTAAAAGTTCAGCCAGTTTTATATTGGCTTTATTTAACTCTTGAGAAGCATAAAACAAATCAAGGGATTTCTGCTCTAAAATTAATTCTGCCTGTTTTCTTGCTTTTTTTTGTCTTTCTAAAGCCCTTTCAAGTATGTCTACTTTTTCTTGCTTCATTAATTTTTATTTATAATAAATCGAACTTCTGTTCCATCTTCTTTAATTTTTTCTAAAATTATTTCAGCAGTACTCTTAAAATGTTGGAAAGTTTTATTCATTAACCCCAAACCAAAATGATGCATAGCTCTGTTAGATTTATAAATCATAATTAAAGAATTTTCCTTTTTTTCTTGTACAATAAATGTTGGTAATTCCGCATCAGGATATATCTTTCTTACTTCAACATGTATATGATTTTCTATAGATGATAACATTTCTATTGGATCATTATAAGTTGCTAAAAGCCCGGGATAACTTCTTTCTATAACACTAAAAAAATGTTCGCCGTAAATCAGCAATAAATCATCAATTGAAATTTTCGATTTACTACTTAAATGACTAACTAACTGCAACATTTCAGAAAAACTGTAAGTACCAATAGAAGTGTATACACCTTCTGATGCTAAAGTTGAATTAGAAATAATATCATCTACCATTTCTATACCAAATTTTTCTTCTACTAAATCTAAAAACTCTGTAAAAACTATTCCTTTCATTATTTATGTATAAATTCGTTTAAACTCCAATATTTTAAAATTGCATTAATTTTAATTTCATAATCTTCATATTTTAAAGATTTTACAAGATAACCAGAAATTCCTAATCTATAACATTCTTTAATATCTATACTATTATTAGATGTTGTTAATACAATAATTGGAATATGTTTTAATTTAGGAATGTCATTTACACTTTTTAAAAAATCAATTCCATTTGTATCTGGCATATTCAAATCTAGTAAAATAATATCAGGAATACTAGTTTTTAATAAAGAAAGAGCTTCTTTACCATTAGATGCTAAAGAAATAATAAAACTACTAAATTCCGAAGAAATTGCTCTGTTAAATTTAATAACCTCTATTCTATCATCTTCAATTAATAAAATTTTAATTTTTTTTTGCAACATTTGACCTTTTATTTAATGAATCAAAGTTAAATCAAAAAAATAATAATAAAGATTTTAATGGATGAGCTTGTTTATTCTTTAGTTGAAATTCTATTTTATAAAGATGAAGTAAAAAAAAATTAATGACAACCTTTTATGGTTGTATCCACAGCATCCAAAACAGGTTCTAAAGGAGAAACAAAAGGAATTCCTAAACCTAAACCTCTTAAAATAAAAAGAGTACCAATAAGAACAACCATAATTGGGATTGCTTTTTGAATATTTTTTCTAAAGTTTCCTTTTGCAAAACTTCCTAAATAAACAACTGCAGTCATTAATGGGATTGTTCCTAAACCAAATAAAAACATATAAAGTGCTCCAGAAAACGCATTGGAAGTAGCTAATGCGCCAAAAATAGCCATGTAAACTAACCAGCAAGGTAAAAAACCGTTTAAAAAACCTATTGTAAAAAAAGTATCGTTTCCTTGCTTTTTAAGTTCTTTCCCTAAACTATTTTTAATTTTAAAAATAATTTTACTAATATTTTTGGAAAAGCTAATTTTTTGGAAAATTTTTGGAAACAATACTACTAATATCATAGTTAAACCAACAATTATAGATAATTGTTGCTGAAATCCGAAAAAATAAAACCCCTTACCTAAAAAACCAAAAAGCAAACCTATTAAACTGTAGGTAAACAATCTACCTAAATGATAACTTACTATTTGAAAGAATCTTTTTACGGGTTTATTTCTATCTACTGGTAACATAAAAGCTATTGGTCCACACATTCCTATGCAATGAAAACTACCCAATAAACCAAATATAATTGCAGATAAAAACATTAATATTCAATTTCTTCTTTAATTAAATATTCTTTATTGTTATATTTGAAAGCTATATTAATGTTCCAGCGACCATCTAATAAACGTTTCTCAGGCACGAGCAAATATGTATTAGAGATTGAAATAGGTATTTCAAAATCTAATTGTTTATTAGATGGTCTATA